>NZ_JBTYMC010000016.1:0-48972 GCF_054880855.1 Streptomyces sp. S6
GCGTGGGCCGACAAGGACCCCGCGGCGGCGGCACGGCTGAGCGCCGCCCGCGCGCGGATCGCCGCGGTGGCCGAGCGGCTGAACATGCCTCAGGAGAACCTGATCACTCCGGACACCGTGCGGAGGGTGTGCTGGGAGCCGCCGGCTGCCGCCGATGCGGAGGGGGTCGCGGAGGTGCTGGTCGCGCTCGGGGCTCGGGCCTGGCAGGTGGAGCTGGTGACGCCGGTGCTGGTGGAGGCGCTGGGGGTTGAACCCGCCTAACTGTCACCTCGTCGCGCCTCTCGTGAAGCCGTTGTAGATGAACCTCTGCAACGCCAGAAAGACGATCAAGGTCGGGAGGATCACCAGGATCGCCCCGGCCGAGATCGTCTCCCAGTGCGCGCCGAACGGCCCCTTGAAGCGGAACAGTGACGTCGAGACGGTGCCCAGGTCCTGGGACGGCATGTACAGGAACGGGATGTAGAAGTCGTTGTAGACGGTGATGCCTTTCACGATGACGACCGTCGCTGTCGCCGGTTTCAGCAGCGGGAAGATGATCCGGCGATAGATCGTGAAGGCGTTCGCGCCGTCCAGGCGGGCCGATTCGTCCAGGGAGACCGGGATCGAGCGGACGAATTGCAGAAAGATGTAGATGGAGACGATGTCGGTGCCCATGTAGAGGGCGACGGGGGCCCAGAGGGTGTCGAAGAGGCCGAAGCCGTTGACGATCTGGAAGGTCGCGACCTGGGTGGTGACGCCGGGGACCAGGGCGGCCAGCAGGAACAGGGCGACGACCAGTTTCCGTAAGGGGAACGTGAAGCGGTCGATCGCGTAGGCCGTCATCGAACCGATCAGGACGGTCCCGGTGATGGAGAGCAGCAGGATGATCGCGGTGTTGCCGAGGGCGGACAGCATGTGGCCGTCCTGGAACGCCGTGACGTAGTTGTGGAAGTCGAGGAAGTCGTCGGGCAGGGCCAGCGCCTCGTCGCCGCGCGCGAGTTCGTCGTCCGTCTTGAGGGACGTCAGGAGGACGACGGCGAGCGGCAGGAGGACGACGAGGGTGGCGAGGATCAGGGTGGCGTAGATGAGGGCGCGGGCCAGTGCGCGACGCGTCATGTCAGGTCCACCCTGTCGTCCGGGACGAGCCTGCGCTGGAGCCAGGTGACGGCGAGGACGATCAGCAGGAGGACCACCGCGCAGGCCGAGGCGAGGCCGGTCTTGTTGAACTGGAAGGCGAGTTTCACGGTCTGGATGACGAACGTCTCCGTGCCGGTCGCGCCGCCGGTCATGATGTACGGGATCTCGAACGCCGCGAGGGACCCGGAGACGGACAGGACGACCGTCAGCGTCAGGACCGGTTTGATGCCGGGGGCGATGATGTGGCGGAACTGGTGCCAGCGGTTGGCGCCGTCCAGTTCGGCCGCCTCGTACAGCTCGCCCGGCACGGACTGGATCGCCCCGAGGAACAGCACGAAGTTCAGCCCGAGGTAGCGCCAGACGGAGACGCCCGCGAGGGACACGTTCGCGGAGACCGGCGTGCCGAGCCAGGCGTGGTCGGTGTGGACGCCGAACAGGGCGAGGACGGAGTCGAGGGTGCCGCCGTCCTGGAAGAAGTACAGGAAGACGAACCCGATGGCGACCCCGTTGATCAGGTACGGGAAGAAGAGCACCCCCTTGAAGAAGTTCCGGAACCGCACGTCGAAGCTCAGGATCGTCGCGAAGTAGAGCGCGGCGACGATCTGGACGGCGGACGCGGCGAGGTAGTAGCCGCTGACGAAGAACACCTCGAACAGGTCGGGCCGGGTGGCGAGTTCGCGGTAGTTGTCGGCGCCCGTGTAGTGCAGTTCGGGGCTCACGCCGTCCCAGTCGGTGAAGCTGTAGCCGACCATGTTGACGATCGGCACGTACGTGAAGGTGATCAGCAGGGCGAGGGGCGCGAGGAGGAACAGCCAGGGGGTGAGCCCGCGCAGGAGGCGGGCGCGGCGCGGGGGCGGCGCCACGGTGTCCGCCGTCAAGGCTTCACGTTCTTCTGTGCCGCCGCCCACTTCTCGCTCAGGCCGTCGAAGAACCCGTCCAGCGTGCCCTTGCGGGCGCCGCGTGCGAGGTCGACGAGGTCGAGGCGGTAGTCGGGGGCGTAGATGCCGACCTCGGACTCGCTGTCGACGAGTTTGACCCGGGCACCCTGGGTGTCGTCGAGTTCGATGAGCTTGACGCCGGCGTCCTCGTAGGGCTTGAGGACGGCGGGCAGGGGGGCGCTGCGGAGCGGGGAGATCGCGAGGTTGTCCTTGTCGTAGCCGGACTTCTCGGTGAACCAGTCGATCCAGGCGCGCGCGGCCTCCTTGTGCTTGGAGTGGACGTTGACGGCCTGGTTGTAGTCGGGGCTGACGGTGGAGCAGAACCTGCCGCCGGTCTGGGAGGGGAACGGCATGAAGCCGATGTCGTCGGGGTTGACGCCGGCCTGTTCGGCGGCGTCCCGGAACTGGACGATCGCCCAGGTGCCGAGCCACTGGGTGGCGATCTGTCCCTTGGCCAACTGGGGTTTGGACAGTTCCCAGTTGGTGGTGGTCGGATCCTTCTCCGCGAGGCCCTGCTTCACGATGTCGTGGAGGAGGGTGTCGCCGACGCGCAGGTCGGCGTCAGGCGCCCACGGGTCGCCCACGGCGAGTTTGCCGGTGGCCTCGGGGTCGCAGTGGACGGCGCCGTCGACGTACGTCCAGGAGGTGAGCGTCCACTGGGCGGCGAAGTTCGTGTAGTACGGCGTCGCGTCGGTCTTGTCCTTGATCGCCTTGAGGGCGGCGAGGAACGCCTCGGGGGTGGTGGGCCAGTCGGCGTGGCCGGCCTCGCGCCAGATCCGCTTGTTGTAGACGAAGCCGGGCATCACGCCGATCGGGGTCTGTCCGTAGACCTTGCCGTCGACGGCGGTGAAACCGGTGAAGCGGAATCTCTTGGCGCGCTCCTGGACGGTGCCGAGGGAGGCGAAGAACTTCGGATAGTCGGACTTCTTGATGACGCCGGGGATCATCAGGACGTCGCCGTAGTTCTCCGTGTTCATGCGGATCTTGACTTCGGACTCGTAGTTGGTGAGCGCCTGGAACTCGACCTTCACCTTCGGGTACGTCTTGTTGAAGGCTGCGGCGTACTGCTTCATCCTCCCGTTCTGCACCAGGTCGGTGCGCTGGGTGAGGACGGTGATGGTGCCGGAGACCTTCGCGGGGTCGTCGGGGGCCTTCGCGTCGGCGCCTTTCGAGGTGCCCGCGGTGGAGGTGCAGCCGGCGGCGAGGACGGCGGCTGACACGGCGACGGCCAGGGCGGTACGGCGGTTCATGTGCATCGACTCCGTTCGGTGGGACGGAAGAGCACGTGCGGGTTGGCTGATTCGGCACTCTGACAGCGCTTTCTCAACCGGTAAAGTCCCATTCCCGCCAAGGATGTGAAACTCGTCGTCCTCCTCTGAGGTGGACCGGTTTAGGGAGAGCACATGCTTCAGGTCGCACCGCTGCACGACGGCTGGACCCTGCGGCACGACGGCGAGGCGCTCCCGGCGGTCGTGCCGGGCTGCGTGCACACCGACCTGCTGGCCGCCGGGGTGATCCCGGACCCGTTCCTCGGCCGGAACGAGACCGAGGTGGCGTGGGTGGGGAAGCGGGAGTGGGTCTACGAGCGGGACCTCGCGGCGGAGCCCGACGGGCACGAGCAGACCGACCTGGTCTTCGAGGGCCTCGACACGGCCGCCGAGATCCTGATCGACGGTCAACTCCTGGGCCGGGTGCGGAACATGCACCGCTCGTACCGGTTCGACGTGACCGGCATGAGCGGGCGGCTGACCGTGCGGTTCGCGTCCGCCTACGCGGAGGCGGCGGCGGTGCGCGGGAAGGTGGGCGAGCGGCCCGGCGCGTACGCGGAGCCGTATCAGTACATCCGCAAGATGGCCTGCTCGTTCGGCTGGGACTGGGGTCCGACGCTGGTAACCGCCGGGATCTGGCGCCCGGTGCGGCTGGAGCGCTGGGGGACGGCCCGGATCTCCCGGGTCCGGCCCCTCGTGACCGTCGAACAGGGCGCCGGCGTCGTCGAGTTGCACGTCGAGGTGGAGCGCTCCCGCGTCGAGGCGGCCCTCCACGTCGAGGCGGAGGTGGCCGGCCGCCGGGTGCGCGCCGCGCTCGACGGCACCAGCGGCACCGTCCGCCTCCACGTCCCGGACGCCGCGCTGTGGTGGCCTCGCGGGTACGGTGAACAGCCGCTGTACGACGTGGAGTTGACGTTGCTGCACGGTACGGATCCGCTGGACGTGTGGCGGCGCCGGGTCGGTTTCCGCACCGTCACGCTGGACACCTCGCCGGACGAGCACGGCACCGGGTTCACGCTGGCCGTGAACGGTGAGCGGCTCTTCGCGCGCGGCGTCAACTGGATCCCGGACGACGTGTTCCCGTCCCGGGTCACCCGGGAGCGGTACCGCCGGCGCCTCGCGCAGGCCGCCGACGCGGGGGTGGACCTCGTCAGGGTCTGGGGTGGCGGGATCTACGAGAGCGCCGAATTCTATGACGCGTGCGACGAGTTGGGGCTGCTGGTGTGGCAGGACTTTCCGTTCGCGTGCGCCGCGTATCCGGAGGAGCAGCCGCTGCGGGGGGAGGTGGAGGCGGAGGCGCGGGAGAACGTCGTCCGGCTGATGCCGCACCCCTCGCTGGTGCTGTGGAACGGCAACAACGAAAACCTGTGGGGGTTTCGGGACTGGGGCTGGGAGGAGCGGCTCGCCGGGGACTCGTGGGGTGAGGGGTACTACCTGGGCGTACTGCCGCGCGTCGTCGCGGAGTTGGACCCGACACGGCCGTACACGGCGGGCAGCCCCTGGTCCGGTTCGTGGGAGCGGCATCCGAACGACCCGGCGCACGGCACGCACCACTCGTGGGAGGTGTGGAACCGGCTGGACTTCTCCGCGTACCTCGCCGAAGTCCCGCGTTTCGTGGCCGAGTTCGGCTGGCAGGCGCCCCCGGCGTACGCGACGCTGCGGCGGGCGCTGCCGGGTGAGGAGCTGGCGCCGGACTCCCCCGGTGTCCTGCACCACCAGAAGGCACAGGACGGGAACGGCAAGCTGGAGCGGGGTCTTGCGCACCGGTTCGCGCTGCCCGGCGGGGACTTCGACCGGTGGCACTACCTGACGCAGGTCAACCAGGCGCGGGCGGTCGCGACCGGCGTCGAGCACTGGCGGTCGCACTGGCCGGTGTGTGCGGGGGCGGTGGTGTGGCAGCTCAACGACTGCTGGCCGGTGACGAGTTGGGCGGCGATCGACGGGGACGGGCGGGCGAAGCCGCTCTATCACGAGCTGCGGCGGCTGTACGCGGACCGGTTGCCGACGTTCCAGCTCCGGGGGGAGCGGCTGGTGTTGGCGTGTGTGAACCAGGGGGCCGGGGAGTGGGGCGGGGTGGTGGAGCTGCGGCGGATGACGGTGGACGGGGTGGTGGTCGCGCGGGCGGAGGTGCCGTTCACCGTCGGGCGCAGGGCCGTTGAGGAGGTGGCGGTGGAGCGGGAGTTGGTGCCGGACGGGGCCAAGGAGTTCCTGGTCGCCGATCTGGACGGGCTGCGGGCCTGGTGGTTCCCGGCCGCCGACCGCGAAATCCCTTACCCCCGGCCCGAGTTCGAGGTGGCGGTGGCGCCGGGTCAGGTGACCGTGACGGCTCGGACGCTCGTCCGGGATCTGCTGCTCCAGGCGGACCGGCTCGGGCCTCAAGTGCGTGCGGACCGGGGGCTGGTGACGTTGCTTCCCGGGGAACGGGTGACCATGGGGGTGAGCGGCTGGGAGAGTCCCGACGCCGCCGCCGCGCGCGCCGCGTTGTACTGCCAGGAGCCTCCTCGATGACGAGTACCAGTCCCCGCGTCACCATCAAGGACGTCGCCGCGCGCGCCGGCGTGTCGAAGGGGGCGGTGTCACTCGCGTTCAACCACAAGCCGGGGCTGTCCGAGGCGACACGGGACCGGATATTCGCCGCGGCACGGGAGCTCGGGTGGGCGCCGAACCTGACCGCGCGTTCGCTGGCGGGGGCGCGGGTGGACGTCGTCGGGCTCGCGATCTGCCGTCCCGCGCGGATGCTGGGACTTGAGCCGTTCTACATGGAGTTCGTGTCCGGGGTGGAGAGCGTGATCGTCGAGCACTCCTGTTCGTTGCTGCTGCGGCTCGTGAAGTCGCCGCAGGAGGAGGCGGGGCTGCTGGAGGAGTGGTGGCGGGGGCGGCAGATCGGGGGGTCGATCCTCGTGGACTTCCGGGCGGACGATCCGCGGGTCGCCGTCGCCGAACGCCTCGGGATGCCGGTGGTGGCCGTCGGGGATCCCTCGCTGACCGGGGCGCTGACGGCCGTGTGGACCGATGACGCGGCGGCGATGCGGGAGGCGGTGCGGTATCTCGCGGCGCTCGGGCACCGGCGGATCGCCCGGGTGGGGGGTGCGGCGGAGCTGGGGCACACGGCGGTGCGGGCCGCCGCCTTCGACGCCGCCGCCCGTGAGCTGGGGCTCGCGGGGGCCCGGCAGGTGGCGACGGACTACTCCGGGGAGGCGGGGGCGCGGGCGACGCGGTCCATGCTGACGGCCGCCGACCGGCCAACGGCCATCGTCTACGACAACGACATCATGGCCGTCGCCGGGCTGTCGGTGGCCCAGGAGATGGGGGTGCGGGTGCCGGCCGACGTGTCGTTGCTGGCCTGGGACGACTCCCAGCTGTGCCGGCTGACGCATCCGACGCTGTCGGCGATGAGCCATGACGTGCACGGGTTCGGGGCGGAGGTGGCCCGGACGTTGTTCGGGGTGATCCTGGGGGCGGGCGGGCAGTCGCATCCGGTGGCCACGCCGGTGCTGACGCCTCGGGGGTCGACGGCGCCGCCACGACCGTAGGGTGTGACCTTCGCCGCTCCCGCCCACAGGACTGGGCAGTCACGTTACCGATAAGTAGCATGGGGCTGAGCGCCCGCTCAGCGACTGTGTGGGGCGGCGCGTCGCAGCTGTGCCATCCCGCACCCTGGAGGAGCCATCGTGCCTCGTACCGTCAGGGATGTCGTCTTCGTCGACGGCGTCCGTACCCCGTTCGGCAAGGCGGGCCCGAAGGGCATCTACCACGAGACCCGGGCCGACGACCTCGTCGTCAAGGCGATCCGGGAGCTGCTGCGCCGCAACCCCAATCTGGACCCCGCGAAGATCGACGAGGTCGCGATCGCGGCGACCACGCAGATCGGCGACCAGGGCCTGACGATCGGCCGCACGGCCGGCATCCTCGCGGGCCTCCCCCAGTCCGTGCCGGGCTACTCCATCGACCGCATGTGCGCGGGCGCCCTGACGGCCGTCACCACGGTCGCCGGCTCCGTCGCGTTCGGCGCCTACGACATCGCCGTCGCCGGTGGTGTCGAGCACATGGGCCGCCACCCGATGGGCGAGGGCGTCGACCCGAACCCGCGGTTCGTCAGCGAGAAGCTGGTGGACGAGTCGGCGCTGTTCATGGGCATGACCGCCGAGAACCTGCACGACCGCTACCCGCAGATCACCAAGGTGCGCGCGGACGAATACGCGGTGCGCTCCCAGGAGAAGGCCGCCAAGGCGTACGCGGACGGCAAGATCCAGGCCGACCTCGTCCCGATCTCGGTCCGCCGCACGAACGAAGAGGCCGGTGAGACGGGCTGGGGCCTGGTCACCGCCGACGAGCCGATGCGCCCGGGGACGACGCTGGAGAACCTCTCCGGCCTCAAGACCCCCTTCCGCGTGCACGGCCGGGTCACCGCGGGCAACGCGGCCGGTCTGAACGACGGCGCGACCGCCTCCCTCATCGCGTCCGAGGACTTCGCCCGCGAGAACAACCTCCCGGTGAAGATGCGCCTCGTCTCCTACTCCTTCGTGGGTGTGGAGCCGGAGGTCATGGGCTACGGCCCGATCCCGGCCACGGAGAAGGCCCTCGCGCAGACGGGCCTGTCCATCGAGGACATCGGCCTCTTCGAGATCAACGAGGCGTTCGCCGTCCAGGTGCTCGCCTTCCTCGACCACTACGGCATCGCGGACGACGACGAGCGCGTCAACCAGTACGGCGGCGCGATCGCCTTCGGTCACCCGCTGGCCTCCTCCGGCGTCCGGCTGATGACCCAGCTGGCCCGGCAGTTCGAGGACCAGCCGCACGTCCGCTACGGCCTGACCACCATGTGCGTCGGCTTCGGCATGGGCGCGACGGTCATCTGGGAGAACCCGCACTTCGAGGGGGACAAGTGAGCACCACCACCGAGCTGTTGAAGGGCGCGGCCGAGCTGTTCCCCGACGAGGTCGTCACGTCGGCGCACGTCCGCCACCTCGACCTCCCCTCCGGCGCGGGCCGCTTCGCGCTGATCACCCTGGACAACGGCCTGGACCACACCAAGCCGACCACCTTCGGCCCGGCGTCCCTCGCGAAGCTGGACGCGGCGCTCGACCAGGTCGAGGCGGAGGCCGCGGCCGGCGAGATCGTCGGCGTCGGCGTCACCGGCAAGCCGTTCATCTTCGCCGTCGGCGCCGACCTCAAGGGCGTCGAGCGGGTCAAGCAGTGGGACCACGCCTACGCGAGCGCCAAGGGCGGCCACGACGTCTTCAAGCGCCTGGCGACCCTCGCCGTCCCCACCTTCGCGTACTACAACGGCGCGGCCATGGGCGGTGGCGTCGAGATCGGTCTGCACTGCGAGTACCGGACCGTCTCGAAGGTGATCCCGGCGTTCTCGCTGTCCGAGGTCTTCCTCGGCCTCGTCCCCGGCTGGGGCGGCTGCACGCTGCTGCCGAACCTGATCGGCGCCGAGAAGGCCATCTCGGTCATCGTCGAGAACACCCTCAACCAGAACAAGCAGCTCAAGGGCCAGCAGGTCTTCGACCTCGGGATCGCCGACGCGCTCTTCGAGGGCGCGGACTTCCTGGAGCAGTCGCTGATCTGGACGGCGTCCGTCCTGAAGGGCGACATCAAGGTCGAGCGGCCCGCCGTCGACCGCGGTGAGGCGTGGGACCAGGCCGTCGCCAAGGGCCGCGCGTTCGCCGACTCCAAGGTGCACGGCGCCGCCCCCGCCGCCTACCGGGCGCTGGACATCGTCGCCGCCGCGAAGGACGGCGACCTCCAGGCCGGGTTCGACGCCGAGAACCAGGCGCTCGCCGACCTGATCATGGGCGGGGAACTGCGCGCCGGGATCTACTCGTTCAACCTCGTGCAGAAGCGCGGCAAGCGGCCCGCCGGGGCGCCGGACAAGTCCCTCGCGCGTCCGGTCACCAAGGTCGGTGTCGTCGGCGCCGGTCTGATGGCCTCGCAGCTCGCGCTGCTGTTCCTGCGCCGCCTGGAGGTGCCGGTCGTGCTGACCGACATCGACCAGGAGCGCATCGACAAGGGTGTGGGCTACGTCCACGCCGAGATCGACAAGCTGCTCGGCAAGGGCCGCATCAACCAGGACAAGGCCAACCGCCTCAAGGCCCTGGTCACGGGCGTCCTCGACAAGGCCGAGGGCTTCTCCGACGCCGACTTCGTCATCGAGGCCGTCTTCGAGGAGATCGGCGTCAAGCAGCAGGTGTTCGCCGAGGTGGAGGCGGTCGCCCCGGCGCACGCGATCCTCGCGACCAACACCTCCTCGCTGTCGGTCACCGAGATGGCGTCGAAGCTGAAGCACCCCGAGCGGGTCGTCGGCTTCCACTTCTTCAACCCCGTCGCCGTGCTGCCGCTCCTGGAGATCGTGCGCGGGGAGCAGACGGACGACGCCTCGCTGGCCACGGCGTTCGGCGTCGCCAAGAAGCTGAAGAAGACGGCCGTCCTGGTGAAGGACGCGCCCGCGTTCGTCGTCAACCGCGTCCTGACCCGCTTCATGGGCGAGGTGCAGAACGTGATCGACGAGGGGACGTCCGTCGAGGTCGCCGAGAAGGCCGTCGAGCCGCTCGGGCTGCCGATGTCGCCGCTGGTCCTGCTGGAACTGGTCGGCCCCGCGATCGGTCTGCACGTCTCCGAGACGCTCCACCACGCGTTCCCGGACCGCTTCACCGTCTCCCCGAACCTCAAGGCGGTCGTCGAGGCGGGCAAGCGCGGCTTCTACGTGTACCGCGCGGAGAACGGCTTCAAGCCGGAGCTGGACCCCGAGGTCGCCGCCCTCCTCAAGCAGGGCACCGAGGCCCTCACCGAGGAGCAGGTGCGGGCGCGGGTCCTGGAGGCCGTCGCGCAGGAGATCGGGCTCATGCTGGAGGAGGGTGTCGTCGCCGAGGCGCAGGACATCGACCTCTGCCTGATCACCGGCGCCGGCTGGCCCTTCCACCTGGGCGGCATCACGCCGTACCTGGACCGTGAGGGCGTCTCCGAGAAGGTGAACGGCAAGAAGTTCCTGGCGGACGGCGTGGCCTCGGTCCCGGCGTAACCGCTCGCGGTACCGAACGGAAAGAGGGCCTCGGCGGAGGCCCTCTTTTTCGTACCCGGCTACCGGCCGACCTGCCCCAGCCTGCTGTTCTTCCTCCCGTACAGGAAGTACACCGCGAACCCGATCGCCATCCAGATCCCGAACCTCAGCCACGTCTCGGCCGGCAGGTTCAGCATCAGCCACAGGGACGCGGCGACCGACAGGACCGGGATCAGCGGGACCCACGGGGTGCGGAACGCGCGCGGGAGGTCGGGGCGGCTGCCGCGCAGGAGGACGACGCCGATCGCGACGACCACGAACGCGAACAGGGTGCCGATGTTGACCAGTTCGGCCAGTTCGCTGAGCGGGGTGAAACCGGCGACGATCGCGATGATCACGCCGAGGAGGATCGTCGGCCGGTGCGGGGTGCGGTAGCGGGGGTGGACGTGGGAGAAGAACGTCGGGAGCAGGCCGTCGCGGCTCATCGCGAAGAAGACCCGGGTCTGGCCGAGCAGCAGGATCATGCAGACCGTCGTCAGGCCGACCGCCGCGCCGAAGCTGATGAACCCCGCGAACCAGGGGTGCCCGGTGGCCTTGAAGGCGTCCGCGAGGGGCGCGGTGACCGAGAGGTCCGTGTAGTGCTGCATGCCGGTGACGACGACGGAGACGGCCACGTAGAGCGTCGTGCAGATCAGGAGTGAGCCGAGGATGCCCCGGGGCATGTCGCGCTGCGGGTTGCGCGTCTCCTCGGCGGCCGTCGCGACCACGTCGAAGCCGATGAACGCGAAGAACACGACGGACGCCGCCGTGAAGATCCCCATGACACCGAAGTTGGCGGGGGCCCAGCCGAACATCAGCTGCACCAGCGGGGACTTGAGGTCACCGCCCGCCTCCACGGTCTGGGACTTCGGGATGAACGGGTGGTAGTTGTCGCCCTTGATGAAGAAGGCGCCCGCGACGATGACGACGAGGACGACGGTCACCTTGATCGCGACGACCACCGACGTCACGCGCGCGGAGAGCTTCGTCCCGAGGACGAGGATCCCGGTGAGGACGAGGACGAGGGCGGCGGCGAGGATGTCGAACCCGAAGCCGTCCGCGCCGTCCCGCCCGCTCAGCGCCGCCGGCAGATGCCAGCCCGCGTTGTCCAGCAGCGAGGCGATGTACCCCGACCAGCCGACGGCCACCACCGCCGTGCCCAGCGCGAACTCCAGGACCAGGTCCCAGCCGATGATCCAGGCGGGCAACTCCCCCAGCGACGCGTAACTGAACGTGTACGCGGACCCCGCCACCGGGACCGTCGACGCGAACTCGGCGTAGCAGAGCGCGGCGAGCGCGCACACGACACCCGCGACGACGAAGGCGAGGGCGGTGGCCGGGCCCGCGTTGTTCTTCGCGACCGTACCCGTCAGGACGAAGATGCCGGTCCCGATGATGACCCCGACGCCGAAGACCGTCAGGTCCAGGGCCGACAGAGACTTCTTGAGGGCGTGCTCGGGCTCCTCGGTGTCCTGGATCGACTGCTCGACCTGTTTCGTGCGGAAGACGCTGCTGCTCATGGGGATGACCTCCCACGCCTGGTCGAGAAGGGGTACAGGTCGTATGCCCGTACGACACCCCGTTGACGCGAACGGGCCGCACCCGTCACTCCAAGCAGTGAAGAATCCGGCCCGTCCAGGCGTGTCGTGTGGTCAGTCGCGGGCGGGTTCCACCGACTCCACGGCGCTGCCGTACTTCCCGTCGATCTTCGCGACCAGGCCGGTGACCTGGCGCGCGATGTCCGGCGCGGTCAGCCCGATCTCCGCCATGACCTCCGCGCGGGAGGCGTGGTCGAGGAAGCGCGGCGGGATGCCGAAGTCACGCAGAGGCACATCCACACCCGCGTCCCGCAGCGCCTGCGCGACCGCCGAGCCGACGCCGCCGACCCGCGAGTTGTCCTCGACGGTGACGACCACGCGGTGCCGCTCCGCGAGCGGGGCCATCGACTCGTCGACCGGCTTGACCCAGCGCGGGTCGACGACGGTGGTGGTGATGCCCTGCTTGTCCAGCAGCGAGGCGATCTCCAGGCACATCGGCGCCAGCGCGCCCACAGAGACCAGCAGGACGTCCGGAGAGTCCGTCCCCGGCTCCCGCAGCACGTCCATGCCGCCCACGCGCCCCACGGCCGGTACAGCGGGCCCCACGGCCCCCTTGGAGAAGCGCACGACCGTCGGCGCGTCGTCCACCGCGACGGCCTCGCGCAGTTGCGCGCGGACCTGCTCCGCGTCACGCGGGGCGGCGAGGCGCAGACCCGGGACGACCTGGAGGATCGACATGTCCCACATGCCGTTGTGGGAGGCGCCGTCCGTGCCGGTGACTCCCGCGCGGTCCAGGACGAACGTCACGCCGCACTTGTGCAGGGCGACGTCCATCAGGACCTGGTCGAAGGCACGGTTCAGGAACGTCGCGTACACGGCGAACACGGGGTGCACACCCGCGTGCGCGAGGCCCGCGGCGGAGACGGCGCCGTGCTGCTCGGCGATGCCGACGTCGTACACGCGCTCCGGGAACGCCTTCGCGAACTTGTCCAGGCCGACGGGCTGGAGCATCGCGGCGGTGATGGCGACGATGTCCGCGCGCTCGTTGCCGAGCTTGACCATCTCCTCGCCGAAGACGGAC
Organism: Streptomyces sp. S6; assembly: GCF_054880855.1. Taxonomy (NCBI): domain Bacteria; kingdom Bacillati; phylum Actinomycetota; class Actinomycetes; order Kitasatosporales; family Streptomycetaceae; genus Streptomyces; species Streptomyces sp. S6. Next base: position 12,984 of record NZ_JBTYMC010000016.1, read on the forward strand.
GTCCAGTCGGCACCGGACGAGCTGATCGGCAGGCCCGTGTCCGGGTGGATCTTGCCGACGGCGTGGAAGCGGTCCGCCTCGTCCTGGAGGGCGGGCTGGTAGCCGCGGCCCTTCTCGGTGATGACGTGGACGATGACCGGGCCGCCGAACCGCTTGGCGCGCGACAGAGCCGACTCCAGGGCCTCGATGTCGTGGCCGTCGATCGGGCCGAGGTACTTCAGGCCGAGGTCCTCGAACATGCCCTGCGGGGCGATGAAGTCCTTGAGGCCCTTCTTCGCGCCGTGCAGCGTGTCGAAGAGGGGCTTGCCGACGACCGGGGTGCGCTCCAGGAGGTCCTTGCCGCGCGCCAGGAAGCGCTCGTAGCCGTCCGTGGTGCGCAGGGTCGCCAGGTGGTTGGCGAGGCCGCCGATGGTCGGCGCGTAGGAGCGCTCGTTGTCGTTGACGACGATGACGAGCGGGCGGTCCTTGGCGTCGGCGATGTTGTTGAGCGCCTCCCAGGCCATGCCGCCGGTGAGGGCGCCGTCCCCGATGACCGCGGCGACGTGCGCGTCCCGGCCGAGGATCTCGTTGCCCTTGGCGATGCCGTCGGCCCAGCCGAGGACCGTGGAGGCGTGGCTGTTCTCGATGACGTCGTGCTCGGACTCGCCCTGCGAGGGGTAGCCGGAGAGGCCGCCCTTCTGTTTGAGCTTCGAGAAGTCCTGGCGGCCCGTGAGGAGTTTGTGGACGTAGGACTGGTGGCCGGTGTCCCACAGCACCTTGTCCCGGGGGGACTCGAACACGCGGTGCAGGGCGATGGTCAGCTCGACCACGCCGAGGTTCGGTCCGAGGTGGCCGCCGGTCTTGGAGACGGCCTCCACGAGGAAGGTCCTGATCTCCCCGGCCAGCTGGTCCAGCTCCTCCAGGCTGAGCCGGTCCAGATCGCGCGGTCCCGTGATGCGGGTCAGCAGCGGCACCCGTGCCTCCTTGCAGTAGAGCTGTTCGAGCTGTTGCCGGGCTTGTCGAGTCTAATGTTCCGTCCCGGTGGCCGGACTCCGGCCCATGCGTCGTACGTCACGCGTTCGGCCGTACCCACGATCCGCTGACCCTATGACATGACTGTGCCCGGCACTCGTGTGCGAGCGCCGGGCGCGGTCATCTCATGGGGCCGGCCGTCAGCCGCGTCCGGACGCCTTCTGGCTCCGGCGGGACACCGAGTCGATGACGACGGCGCCCAGGAGCACGCCGCCGGTGATCATGTACTGGATCGACGTGTTCATGTTGAGCAGGTCGAGACCGGTCTGGATGGACTGGATGACCAGCATGCCGAGGAGCGCGGACCACACTGTGCCACGGCCGCCGAAGAGCGACGTACCGCCGATGACCGCGGCGGCGATCGCCAGCATCAGGGTGTTGCCGCCGCCCGCGTTCAGCGTCGCGGACGCCGTCTGGCCGGCGAAGAACATGCCGCCGACCGCCGCGAAGCCGCCGGAGATGGCGAAGACGGTGATGCGGATCATGGACACGTTGATACCGGCGCGGCGGGCCGCCTCGATGCCGCCGCCGACCGCGAAGACCTTGCGGCCGTACGTCGTGCGGCGCAGCACGAAGTCCACGATCACCAGGGACACGAGGAAGATCACCAACGCGTTGGAGACGCCGTTGGCGCTGTTCAGGACGGCCGCCGCGACGAACGAGGCGACGGCCAGCAGGCCGACGCGGATCAGGATCTCGGCGGTGGGCCGGAACGGGACGCCGGCTGCCTTGCGGCGGCTCTGCTCACCGAAGTTGCCGATCAGCGAGAGGACGACGGCGAGACCGGCGAGCAGGTAGGCGCCGATGATCTGCTGGTCCAGGAAGAAGGAGCTCTGGCCCAGGATGTGCACGGGCCCGGAGTCCGAGGGGATGTTGATCGTGCCGGAGGAGCCCAGCAGCCACAGCATCAGACCGTTCCAGCCGAGGAAGCCGGCCAGGGTGACGACGAACGCGGGTACGCCGATCTTCGCGAAGAACCAGCCGTGCAGCGCGCCGATCGCGGCGCCCGTGAGGATCGTCAGGAACAGCGACAGCCACGGGTTCATGGTGTGGTCCACCACGAACACCGCGAACAGGGTCGAGGCGAGGCCGCTGACCGAGCCGACGGACAGGTCGATCTCGCCGAGCAGCAGCACGAACACCAGGCCGATGGCGAGCATGCCGGTGGCCGAGAGGAAGTAGCTGATGTTGGAGAGGTTGTCGGCGCTCAGGAAGCGGTCGTTCTTCACCTGGAAGATCGTCCAGATGATGATCAGGCCGAGGACGACCGGGATCGAGCCCAGCTCACCGCCCTTGACCTTGCGGACGAACTCCGTCCAGTAGCCCTTGAAGCCCTCTTCGCGCACGAGGAGGCGCGGGTCGACGACGGTGACCGGCGCGGCGGTCGGGTCGTCGGCGGGGGCGACGGTGTCCTGGCCGGCGGCGGCCTTGGTGACGTCCGTCTTCGCCGCCTCCTCGGCGGTGGCCTGCTCGGCCTTCGCTTCGTTGGTGGTCTTGTCGCTCACTTCGCCGCCTCCGTGGTGCGACGCCCGGCACGGCGGGTCACGGCGTTGTCCGTGGCACCCGTGATCGCGGCGATGATCTCTTCGTGGCTGGTGTCCTTCACCGGGAAGGAGCCGTTGTTCTTGCCCAGGCGCAGCACGTGGACGGTGTCGGCGACCGCCTTGACGTCCGCCATGTTGTGGCTGATGAGGATGACGCCGAGGCCGCGCTCGCGCAGCCGCTCGACGAGGTCGAGGACCTGCGCGGTCTGCTCGACACCGAGGGCCGCGGTGGGCTCGTCGAGGATGACGACCTTGGGGTCGCCGATGAGGGCGCGGGCGATCGCGACGACCTGGCGCTGGCCGCCGGAGAGGCTCGCGATCGGGATGCGGACGCTCGGGATGCGGATGGAGAGCGTCGAGAGCAGCTCGCGCGCGTTCTTCTCCATCGTGACCTCGTCGATCGTGCCGCGGCGCAGCAGCTCACGGCCGAGGTAGAGGTTGCCGACGACGTCGAGGTTGTCGCACAGCGCGAGGTCCTGGTAGACGGTCGCGACACCGAGGCCCTGGGCGTCGTGCGGCTTGTTGATGCTGACCGGCTGCCCTTCCCACTCGATGACGCCCTCGTCGATCGGGTGGACCCCCGCGATCGTCTTGACCAGCGTGGACTTTCCTGCGCCGTTGTCGCCGACCAGGGCGACCACTTCTCCGGCGTGGACCTCCAGATCGACGTCGGTGAGGGCCTGGACCGCACCGAATCGCTTGGAGACTCCGCGCAACGCCAGCACGGGCGTAGCGGACACGTGAACCATCTCCTTCGCCGCCTGACCGGCGGGGTACCGCGCTGGGGTTATCAGGCGCGGAGGGGTTTTACAGAATGAACATGCGCGCGTCCGTCGCCGTTGGCAACAACTGCGCGTCCCCGGTACGTCCGGCGTCCGTCCCGGTAGCGGGACGTAGAGGTGGGGCGGACACCGGACGAGCTCTCGGGGAGGGCGGGGGTGTACGGGGTGCGGGAGGCCGGGGAGGCCGGGCAGGCCGTGGAGGAGCGAGGGGTGCGGGGCCGGTGTGCCGGTCCGTGTGTTCCGCTCGCTCCTCCGGGGCCCGTTCGTCCTCGGAGCCCGTGGGCCCGGGTGCCGGGCCCCGTCACCTTCGCCTTACTGGAGGCCGGCGGCCTTGCAGGGGGCCGCGAACTCGCCCGTGCAGATCTGGGCGGCGGTGTAGAGGCCGTCCTTGATGACCGTGTCCTTGATGTTGGCCTTGGTCACGGAGACCGGGGTCAGCAGCTGGGACGGGACCTTGTCGCCGGAACCGCTGGTCAGGGTGGTGGTGGCGAGGGAGGCGATGTCCTTGCCCTGGAGGAGGTCGACCGCCATGGTCGCGGCGGCGTCGGCCTCGGGACGGAACGCCTTGTAGACGGTGGAGGACTGGGTGCCGGCGACGATGCGCTGGATACCCGCGAGCTCCGCGTCCTGGCCGGTCAGCGGGATGCCGCTGATGCCGGCGCCCTTGAGGGTGTTGGCGATGCCGCCGGCCATGCCGTCGTTGGCGGAGTAGACACCGGCGATGTTCTTCGCGCCGAGCTGCGTGATCGCGGCGGACATCTTCTGCGCGGCGACCGTGTCCTTCCACAGGCCCGACTGCTCGTAGGCGATGGTGACCTTGCCGTCGAGGGCCTGGTGGGCGCCCTTCTTGAACTCCGCGGCGTTCGGGTCGCCGTCGTCGCCGTTGATCATGACGATCTTGGAGTCCTTGGTGGCCTTCGCGCCGAGCGCGGAGAGCAGGGCCTGGCCCTGGAGCTCGCCGACCTTGACGTTGTCGAAGGAGACGTAGCCGGAGACCGGACCCTGGGCGAGGCGGTCGTACGCGACGACCTTGACGCCCTTGGAGACCGCGGCCTGGATCGAGGACTTGATCGCGGCGGAGTCCTGGGCGGAGATCACGATGACCTTGACGCCCTTGGTGATCATGGTGCTGACCTGCTGCGCCTGGGTGGTGGCGTTGGCCGCGGCGTTCGCGTACTCGACCGTGCAGTCGGAGCAGAGGGCCTTGACCTTCTCCTCGAAGTACGGCTTGTCGAACTTCTCGTACCGCGCGGTCACGGTGTCGGGAAGGAGCAGACCGATGGACTTGCCGCCACCGCCGGAGCTGGTGCCCGGCGAGGAGGAGTCGCTGCCGCTGCCCTTGTCGTCGCCGGCCTTGCCACACGCGGCCAGTGCGATCGCCATGGTGACGGCGGTGGCGCCGATGGCGGCTCTACGCATCGTTGCGTTCATTGGGGGTGCCTCCCTGACAGGGCCGCAACGCTGCGGCCGAGGTGGCTGGAAGTCAACTCGGCCGTACGTTCGGCGTCAAGAAGTAAATACTTAACGAGATGGCAACGGCGCTATGCGTTCTCTAAGTGAACGCGGGTGCCGAAGCGGTCAGCGTGCCGTCCAAAAGTGTCGAATCGCCCATCTCGCTCAGGGCCAGCGCGAGGGCCCCGAGCACCTCGGCACGACCCCCCAACGCCCCGGGGAGCACGGTGAGTTGACGCGCCGCGCTGGGGATGGCGTACCGCCCGACGGACTCCCGGATCGGCCCCAGTACCAGTTCTCCGGCCTCCGCGAGATCCCCGCCGAGCACCACCCGGGTGGGATTGAGCAGGTTGCAGAGGTTGGCGACACCACTGCCGATGTGCCGCCCGACATCCGCGATCACCCTGCGGCAGCCGGGATCCCCGTCCCTCGCGAGCCGCACGACGCCCTCCATCGTGAGATCCGGGCCGTGACTGGGCTGAAGGAGTGGCAGGACGTACCGCGCGGCGGTGAAGGTCTCCAGGCAGCCCCGGTTCCCGCACCGGCAGACGGGCCCCGACTCGTCCAGCGTGATGTGCCCGATCTCGCCCGCGGTACCGCCCGGACCCCGGTAGATCCGTCCGCTGATGACGAGACCCGCGCCGACCCCGCTGGCGACCTTGATGTAAGCAAGATCACGAACACCCCGGCCGCTGCCCCAGACCATCTCGCCGAGCGCGCCGAGGTTGGCGTCGTTGTCGACGTGGACCGGGACGCCGAGTCTGCCGCGCAGCTCCTCGGCGGGCCGGGTGCCGATCCAGCCGGGCAGGATCGCGGAGGAACCGAGGGTGCCGGACTCCAGGTCGATCGGGCCGGGGACGCCGAGGCCGACGCCGGCGATCTTCGAGCGGTCCACGCCGGTCGCCTCGATCAGCCGGCTGACCAGCTGTTCCGCCCGGTCGAACCCTTGCGCGGAGGAGGCGTCGACGTCGAGCGGCTCGGCCTCCTCGGCGAGGACCTGGTGCGCGAGGTTGCCGACGGCGACCCGCAGATGCGTATGGCCGAAGTCGACGCCTATGACGATGCCCGCGTCGCCGCTGAGGCTCACGCTGCGCGCCCGGCGTCCCCCCGCCGAGGTGGGCGTGACCTCGACGGTCCCGCCTTCCTTCAGCTCCCGGACGATGTTGGAGACGGTCGCGGCGGACAGGCCGGTCGTGCGGGCGATCTCCGCCTGGGTGAGCGATCCGGCCATCCGCACGGCTCGTACGACCCGCTCCAGGTTGGCTCGGTGCAGTGACGACTGCGACCCCGGAGTCTCCACGACGACCTCCCGCGTGCGAGGCCGCATCGACGAGGCCCCGACTATGTCCAACTAGTGAACTCTAAGCTGAGCCGTTCCGGTCGCCTCCCGTCAAGAGGTTGAACAGTTTCCGGGGATATGGACGGCGAGGGGCCGGCCCCTCGCCGCGCGGCGCCTTGTGCAAGCGTTTTCCGCCGCTTTCACCAGGTGTACGGGGGATCGCTTCGAGACATGGCCGGACTCATTTCAGGGCACCGGCCGTGAGTCCGGCGACCACCTGCCGCTGGAAGACGACGTACGCCGCGAGCACCGGCAGCATCGCCATGACCAGGCCCGCGAACAGGCCGGACCAGTCGCCCTTGTACCCCTGGCTGACGGCGAGCTGGACGAGGCCCTGGGTGAGGACGCGTTTGTCGGGGTCCGTGTTGAGCACCGTGGGCAGCAGGTACTGGTTCCACTGGCCGAGGAAGTTGAAGATACCGACGCTGACCAGAGCGGGCCGGGCCATCGGCAGCATGATCTGGAAGAACGTCCGCGCGTGCGAGGCGCCGTCGACGAACGCGGCCTCCGCGACCGAGGTGGGCAGGGTGCGGAAGAACGCCGTCAGGAAGAAGACGGTGAACGGCAGCGAGTAGGCGATGTAGACGAGGATCAGGCCGTGGATGGTGTTGAGCAGGCCCATGTTGTTCACGACGTAGAACAGCGGGACCAGGGCGAGGATCACCGGGAAGCTCATGCCGCCGACGAACAAGTAGTAGATGAAACGGTTTCCCGGGAACTCGAAGCGGGCCAGGACATAGGCCGCCATGGAGCCGAGGACCAGCGTCCCGACGAGTGAACCGCCCACCACCACCAGGGTGTTGAAGAAGTACTCACCCATGTGGGCCTCGGTCCAGGCCCGCCCCCAGTTGCCGAAGTGCAGCCGGTCGGGCAGCGACCAGGGCGAGTTGAAGATCGCCGAGTCGGTCTTGAAGGACGTCATCACCGCCCAGACCAACGGCAGTACGACCATCACCGCCCAGAGGACCAGCACCCCGTGGGAGAAGACGTTCAGCACGCCTTTCGTACGGGGTGCCGCGTGCTGCTCCTCAGAGGTCTTCGCCACCGGCGTCTCGGTCGTCGTCATTCAGTACTCCAGCCGCTCCCGCCGCCCGAGCCGCATCACGACCGCGGCGAACGCGAGCGTGACGACGAGCAGGGCGACCCCGATGGTGGTGGCGTAGGCGGCCTGGCCGTCCCGGAACGCCGTCTGGTACACGTACAGCGTCATGACCGTCGTCGAGTAGTCCGGCCCGCCGGGGCCGACGGTCATGATCTGGACGACGGCGAAGGACTCGGCGCCGAGGGCGAGGATGCCCATGTAGACCCAGCCGGACTGCACGGTGTCCCACAGCAGCGGCAGGGTGATGCGGAAGAACGTCGTACCCCGGCCGGCGCCGTCGAGCAGCGCCGCCTCGTACAGGTCGGCCGGGATCGACGCCATGCCGGCGGAGAACAGGACGACGAAGAACCCGACGGTCGACCAGACCAGCACCGCCATCACGCACCACAGCGCGAGATCCGGGTCACCGAGCCACAGCGGCTGCACGTCGCCGAGGCCCACGCCCCGCAGGATCGAGTTGATCGCGCCGCTGTCCGGGTTGTAGGCGAAGGCGAACAGGAGGGCGACGATCGCGATCGACAGGACCTGCGGGAAGAAATAAACAATCTTGTAGAAAGCCGATCCCCGCACGCCCCTGATCACCGGGCCGCCCTTTTTCCCCTTCCCCCCTCCACCGCCCACATTGATCATGAAGGAGAGGAAGAGGGCGAGCCCGATCGTCACCAGCGGCAGCACGACCGCGAAGAGCAGGCTGTGCTGCAACGATTTCCAGAACACGTCGTCCTGGAACATCCGCCGGTAATTGGCGAATCCGACCATCTTGAATTCGGGGCTCAGGCCGGTCCAGTCGGTGAACGAGTAGTAGATCGACTGGACGAACGGCCACAGGACGAACAGGGCGTACAGCCCGAGGGGCAGCGCGAGAAACCCGGCGGCGAACCGGTACTGGCCGTGCCTCATCGCTCCACCGCTTCCTTCATTGGTGCTTGTAGTGCTTGATGGACGTGTCCTTCGCGGCGGCGTCGGCGAAGCCCTGGATCTTGTTGATCGCCTCGACCGGGGTGAGCCGGCCCGCCATCATCTCGCCGAGGGCGGAGACGCCGATCTGCTCCTTCTGGAGCTTGACGTACCAGTCCTGGAGCCGCGGGTTCAGAACGTTGGAGCCGGCCTTCGCCAGGGCCGCAACGCCCGACTTGAGGCCGGGGGTAAGGGTGATGCCGTCGGTGCCACCGTTGAACGCGGTCAGTGACTTGACCTTCGAGGTGAAGTTCCGCGACGACGCCTCGCTCAGCATGATCCGCAACTGCTCCATGCCGCCGAGGGCGTTGGCCGCCTTCGCGGGGACGATGAACGGCTCACCGCCGGACGCCCAGATCGTGCCGAACGGCATCTTGTCGGCGGAGTCGATGCCGGTCGGCGCCGAGACCGCGAGGTTGAAGTCGGCCGGGATGACGCTCGCCGACTCGTTCTCCACCCAGGAGCCGTTGGGGATGAACAGCGCCTTGCCCTGCGCCCACGCCGTCTGCGACTGGATGTGGTCCAGACCGGGGGTGCCCTTGAGGACGTACCCCTTCTTGTACAGCTCGTAGTACGCCTCGAAACAGGCCTTGACGGCCGGGTGTTTCCAGGCGTTCGGCTCCAGGTTGTCGATCGCGTCGAGGACCTCCCGGCCGCCGACCTTGCCGATCATCGGGTAGAGCGAGAACGGCAGGTAGTACGGGTACTTGCCCGCGTACGTCCAGCCCGCCATGCCCTTCTTCTTGGCCTTCTCGCAGACCGCGAGCATCTGGTCCCAGGTCTCGGGGTACGCCGAGTCGAGGGCGTCCAGCGCCTTCTGGGAGTACCAGACGCCGTACACCGTGTAGGCGTAGTACATGATCCACACCGGCGCCCCGTCGAGCTGCCCCATCTCGACGATGCCGGGGCGCAGGGTGTCGCGGACCTTCTTCTTCGGGTCGTCGAGGGACGGCGCGTCCAGCAGCGGGGTGAGGTCCGTGAGCTGGTTCTTGCCGGCCAGGACGCCCATGTCCATCTGTTCGGCGCCGGAGTTGTCGATGAGGTCCGGCGGGGTGCCCTGGTTGAAGCGGGGCTGGAGAACGCTCTGGATCTTCTGGGTGGACGAGAACTTCACCTCGGCCTTGGGGAACGCCTTCTTGTACTGGGCGACGGCGTCCTTCGCGTACTGGGTGCCGAAACCGCCGTCGAACAGGACGAACTCCATGGTCGCCGTGTCGTTCACGCCGAGCGGGTTCGCGGCCGACTTCGTTCCGGTCTTCGGCTTCTCACCGCTGTCGCCGCCGCTGCTGGCGCAGGAGGTGAGGAACGACAGGGCGGGCACGGAGAGTCCGAGCGCCGCGGTCGTCCTGATCATCGTCCGGCGGCCGACACCTGCCGGTCCCCGGCTTTCTGCGGATGTGGATCCCATGCTCAAGTCCTCGCCTTCTCCAGGACTCAGGGCGGTACCGGACCAGCGCCGGCACCGCGTCGGGTCAAGCAGAGTCGTGCAGGAAACGCCGACAGGTATAGTCCATTTCCCGGCGGCGGAGCAAGATCGAATGCAAGGTTGGCCGTGGCTGTTACCCAAGTTGAGACCTCGCGGAAATCCGGACAGCCCCTTTCCGTCCCAGGCGCCGAATTCGCGACACCACAAGCGCTTTCCCCAGTGAACGTCCTTGACATCACAGGTCACTTGACCACCTACTGATTCCCGCACCGGCAGTGGGAAAACGTTGTCCGATCCGGTTCGTGCGAGCGGTGCGGGAGGGTGCGGCACGCATACGGCAGCGGCGGGAACGGCTTCGGTGGTGCAAGCGGTTTCACCCGATCGTGGCACTGTGTGCGATGGCCTCGGCGGTCGGTTCGCCGGGGGCGGTGGCAGCTGTGCCACGTGCGGAAACGGCTTCCTTCACGTCAGGCTTCGAGTCCGGCGATCCCGCACCCGACCGGACGAACACCGTCGACGAGGCGCGGGGGTCCTTCGGCGTGGACGGCGAACCGGGCTCCAAGTGGCTGACGTTCGCGGCGACGGGGTGGGGGGAGTTCGCGTTCCCCCGGCCGGTGGGGCTCGCGTCGTACGCGGTCTCGGGGGCGGCTTTCAGTCGATTCCGGCTGGAGGTCACCGCGAATCGGGGTGCCGGGCTGCTTCAGATCGCCGATGTGCGGTTCGGGGTGGGTGGGGGTGCGGGGCCGGTGCCGGTGCCGGTGCCGGTGCCGCCCAGCATGCTGACCGGGGTCGATCGGGGGCAGGGGCGAGTGCGGGGGCGGGAGCGAGGGCGGGGGCGACGACCTCCCCGTTCCTCGGCTACACGTCCACCGACACCCACGAGGGCTGTCCTGGGCGCTGGAGGGCTACGTCAACGGCTACGGCATCGCGCGGATGGGCCAGGAGCTGTACCGGCGCACGGGTGAGGAGCGGTACCGCGAGGAGTCCGCCTACTTCCTCAACAGGGCCCAGGGATATGTGCACTTGTTCGACGCCGAGGCCGGTTTCTTCCGAGGCCGTGATCGTGACGGTCACTGGCGGGTTACCGGGGAGTCGTTCGCGTGGGGCGGGCAGACGCGGGCGTTCTCCGTGGGGTCTGCGGGTACGTACGGGAAGTACCGTCTGCCGCTCGACGGCGATGCGGTGCCGTCCGAGGTCGAACTGCTCGCCTGAGCCGCCGAGTTGGGGGATCCATGCCGTCCACAGAAGTCCTCGACCCCGCCTGGCTGCCCACGGAGGCGTTCCGGGCGCTGGGATCCCGGCGGGTGCTGGTGCGGGGTGTCGGGGCCCTGGTGGAGACCGTGCGGGAGGAAGTGCGGGACGCCTGCGGGCGGTTCGGCGGGGAGGTGGCCTCCGACACGGCGTACGACTTGCTGTTGGAGGTGTCCGAGGGGGAACTCGGCGCCGAGGGCTTCGAGTTCGCCTTCGACGGTTCCCGCGCCTCGGTCACCGCCTCGGTCGGGGCGGGCCTGCTCCATGGGCTCTTCCACGTCGTCCGGCTCGGCGAGGACGCGTTCCGGGGGCCGGTGCGGACCGAGGTCCACTCCCCCGCACTGGCGTCGAGGATGGTGGACCACTGGGACAACGTGGCCGTGCACCCGGTGATGGGTCAGGTCGAGCGGGGCTATGCGGGCGGGTCGTTGTTCTGGGCGGACGGTCAGGCGCGGCGGGATCTCGGGCGGGTGCGGGCGTACGCCCGGCTGCTCGCGGCGTGCGGGGTGAACGCGGTCTGCGTCAACAACGTCAACGTGCACGCGGCGGAGGCACGCCTGCTGACCGACCGGCTCGGTGAAGTCGCCGAGATCGCCGAGGTGTTGAGGGTGTACGGAATCCGTACGCATCTGTCGGTGACGTTCGCGGCGCCGATGGTGCTGGGCGGGCTCGGGACGTCGGACCCGTTGGACGCGGGGGTGCGGGAGTGGTGGGCAGCCGTGGTGCGGGGGGTGTACGCGGCGGTCCCGGACTTCGGGGGGTTCGTGGTGAAGGCCGACTCCGAGGGGCAGCCGGGGCCGTTCGCCTACGGGCGCTCGCACGCGGACGGGGCGAACATGCTGGCCGCCGCGCTCGCGCCGTTCGGCGGGACGGTCCACTGGCGGGCGTTCGTCTACGACCACCGGCAGGACTGGCGGGACCGCTCGACGGACCGGGCGCGGGCCGCGTACGACCATTTCACCCCGCTGGACGGGGAGTTCGCGGCGAACGCGGTGCTCCAGGTGAAGCACGGACCAATGGACTTCCAGGTGCGGGAGCCGGTGTCGCCGGTGCTGGGAGCGCTGCCCCGGACCCGGTTCGCGGTGGAGGTGCAGGCCACGCAGGAGTACACCGGGCAGCAGCGGCACGCCTGTTGGCTGGGTCCGATGTGGAGTCAGGTGCTGCGGTTCCGGCCCGGTGGTGAACAGGGGCCGTCCGTCGGGGAGTTGGCGTCGGAGCTGGTCGCGGTGTCGAACGTCGGGGACGATCCGTTCTGGACCGGGCATCCGCTGGCGCAGGCGAATCTGTACACGTTCGGGCGGCTGGCGTGGGAGCCGGGTGCGGAACCCCTCGACGTGCTCGACGAATGGCTCCGACTCACCTTCGGGGAACGGGAGTTGGATGGGCTGCGGGCCCTTCTCGCCGGGTCCTGGGCGATGTACGAGAAGTACACGGCGCCGCTCGGGGTGGGGTTCATGGTGCAGCCGGGGCATCACTACGGGCCGAGTGTGGACGGGTACGAGTACAGCCCTTGGGGGACTTACCACTTCGCCGACCGGGACGGGGTGGGTGTCGACCGGAGCGTGGCGACCGGGACGGGGTACGCGGGGCAGTACGGGGAGCCGTGGGCGTCGGTGTACGGGGCGGTGGAGAGCTGCCCGGACGAGCTCCTGCTGTTCTTCCACCATGTGCCGTACGGGCATGTGCTGAAGAGCGGGAAGACGGTGATCCAGCACATCTACGACACGCACTTCGAGGGGGTCGAGGAGGCGGAGGAGGCCCGCCGGGTGTGGGCGGGCCTCAAGGGGGTGGTGGAGCCGGAGCGGTTCGCGCGGGGGGCGGAGCGGTTCGAGGAGCAGGTGCGTAGTGCGCGGGAGTGGCGGGATCAGGTGAACAGCTACTTCTTCCGCAAGTCGGGGGTGCCGGACGAGCGGGGCCGGGTCATTCACTGAAAGCGGCTGCTGCGGGGCTTCTCCTGGGGGTTGTCCGCTTTGAGCACCACGACGCCGAGCGGGTCGAGCACGAGCGGGGTACCTGTCTGGACCCGTTTGCCGGTGAGGAGGTCGGTCGTCGTGGTGTGGGCGGTCAGCCGGACCGGCTCGCGGGCGTGGTTGAGGAGGAAGAGCAGGGGTGTGCCGTCCTCGGTGACCCGGGTCGCGGTCTCGACGGTGGGGTGGTCGGCGTAGGGCCCGATCAGGTGGTGGCGGGCCAGGACGAGGCGGACGACGTGGTCGACGCCGGGCTGGTCGAGGGCGGTGGCGACGTACCAGCCCTCGCCGTCGCGGTCGCCGAAGCGGTTGCGGGTGACGGCGGGGGTGCCGGCGTAGAAGTCCGTCCCGTAGGGGGCTACGGGCCGCGCGCCGCGCAACTGCACGATCTCGAAGACCAGCCGGGCCTGCGCCTCGGGGCCGTCCGGGAGTACTACGGGTTGTACGACCTCCGGGGGACGGGAGTCCCACTCGTCGATCCGGATGCCGAGGAGCGGGGCGAGGGGGCCGGGGAGGTCGGTGAGGAAGGCGCGGTCGTGTTCGTCGGAGCGGGCCGACAGAAACGTGGTGAGAACGGTTCCGCCGGCTTTCGCGACGCCTTCGAGGCGCTGCGCCAGGTCGCCCTTGATGAGGTGGAGGGCGGGGGCGATGACGACGTCGTAGGGGGTGAGGTCGGCGGTGACGGGGACGACGTCGACGTCGGCGCCCGCCTCGCGGGCCGCGCGGTAGTAGGTGTGGACGACGTCCAGGTAGCGGACGAGGCGGGAGGGGCCGTCGGAGATCTCCAGGGCCCACCAGCTGTCCCAGTCGAAGAGGAGCGCGGTGCGGGCGGGGGTGCGGGCGCCCAGGGTGAGGTCGCCGAGGTCGGCCAACTCGCGGCCCAGGGCGGCGACTTCGCGGAACGTGCGGGTGTCGTCGCGGCCGGCGTGGCCGATGACCGCGCCGTGGTACTTCTCGCTGGCGCCGCGTGCGGCGCGCATCTGGAAGTACAGGGCCGCGTCGGCGCCGTGCGCGACGGCCTGCCAGGTGGCGAGGCGGAGTTCGCCGGGGCGGTGCAGCGGGTTGACGTCGCGGCACGCCGTCGTCGACGGGGTCTGTTCCATCAGCCAGAAGGGGGCGCCGTCCTTGAGGCCGCGCATCAGGTCGTGGGCGAGGGCCGGGCGGGTCGGCGGGGCGTCCAGGGGCGGGTAGTTGTCCCACGACGCGAAGTCCAGGTGCGGGGCCCAGCGGTGGTAGTCCAGGGGCTGGTAGGCGCCCATCATGTTCGTCGTCACCGGGGTCTCCGGGTCGTGCTCGCGGATCGCCGCCTTCTCCGCCGTGAAGCAGCCGAGGAGGGCGTCCGTCATGAACCGCCGGTAGTCCAGGGTGATGCCCTGGAACGCGGTGTGGTCGGGGCCCTTCCAGTGTTCGGTGAGCGCGTTCGGCGGTTCTATCTCCGCCCAGTCCGTGTACCGGTGTGACCAGAACGTCGTCCACCAGGCGTCGTTGAGGGCGTCGAGCGTGCCGTGCCGGGTCCGCAGCCACTGCCGGAACGCCTCCGCGCACAGGTCGCAGTAACAGGCGCCGCCGTACTCGTTGTTGACGTGCCAGGCCAGCAACGCCGGGTGGGTGCCGTAGCGTTCGGCGAGGCGGGCCGCCATCGCCGTCGACAGGCGCCGGTACGCCGGGGAGTTGGGGCAGAAGTTGTGCCGCCGGCCGTAGCGGTGGCGGCGGCCTTCGAAGTCCGTGCGGTTCACCTCCGGGTACCGCTTGGCCAGCCACGGCGGCAGCGCGGCCGTCCCGGTCGCCAGACAGATGCTTCTGCCCTCGGCCGCCGCCCGGTCCAGGATGTCGTCCAGGACCGTGAAGTCGTAGGTGTCCTCCGCCGGTTGGGTCAGCGACCAGATGAACACGCCCACCGTGAGCGTGTCGACGCCCGCCTCGCCGAACAGCCGGTGGTCCTCCGTCCACACCTCCCTCGGCCATTGCTCGGGGTTGTAGTCGCCGCCGTACCGGATCTTGTCGGTCATACGGTGAAGTTCTCCTTCGTCTCGGCGATCACCGGGCGGGCGGTGTGCAGCAGGGAGAGGAGCAGGGGGGCCGACAGGAGGGCGGGGAGGGCCTCGGTGAGGAGGGCTGTCGCCGTGGCGGTGAGGACGAGGAGGGAGAGGGCGCCGAGGGTGGCTCTGCCGTGGCGGAGCAGGAAGTAGGCGGCGAGGCGGGCGGTGTCCCTCGCGCGGAACGTGAACAGGGAGGTGAGGATCAGGGCGTGGGCGCCCCACAGCAACGCGATGAGAGCGGTTGCCGCGAGGATCGCCGCCCACCAGGCGGGGAGGCCGGTGGCGGAGAAGTGGGTGAGGGTGAAGGCGATCACCGTCAGCCAGGTGAGGAGCGGGGTCCAGAGTCTGAGCGCGGGGAGGGTGTTGATGCGCAGGCCGTGGCGGTAGGTGCGGGCCGGGTGGAGGTCGGTGAGGTCGGTGCCGCGGTGGTGGAGGGCGTAGAGGGCGGCGGAGGCGGCGGGGCCGAGGGGGAGGAGGAAGAGGGCGGTGAGGGGGGTGGGGCCGATGAGGAGGAGGGGGATGAGGCCGGGGGACGCGGTGAGCAGGAGGAGCGCGGTTGTGGTGAGGAGGGTGTGGACGAGGACGGCGGCGCGGGAGAGGGGGCCCGTGCCGAACGACGTGACGGCGCTGTCGGCGCTCATCGCGGCTCCCTGCCGAGCAGCCGTCCCTCGTCCCACCACTCCGACGCCTCGTCCACCACCGGCGTCAGCTCCACCAGCGTGATCTCGTTGCGGGCCAGCGTCAGCCGGACGTCCGCCCTGCCGTCCGCCAGCGGGAGGCGGCAGTGGCTGCGGGCCGGCTCCGACGCCTCGTGCAGCACGTCCAGTTGGGCCTGTTTCGGGGAACGGGGGCTGCCCATCTCGCGCCAGGCGGTGTACGCGTTGCCGTGGTCCTCGTCGACGGTGGAGCGGCGGACGAACGCCTCGCCGGCTGCGGTGAGCGGTACGGAGAGGCGGAGTTCGTGGTGGGTGGGGCCCGGCGTCTCGCCCGAAGGGTCGACCGGGGCCCAGGCGAGGAGAGTTACCCGGCCGTCCCGGTGCCTCGTCACCAAGTGGTTCTCGCCCCTCGACAGCAGCTCCTCACCCATCCGGGACATGAACGCGTACAGGTGGAACGTGGGCTTCCTGACCTGACGGTGCGTCAACAGCCCGAAGCCGCCGTGGAAGAGGGACGTGGGGACGCCCGCCTCCTCGAACGTGTCGCTGAACGTCCAGTAGGAGAAGGAGTCGGCCAGCTCACCGCCCTCCGCGAGGACCGGCGCCAGGTAGGCGGCGTTGAAGGCGGTGTCGTGGATCGGGTTGTCCGGGCAGTAGGAGGAGTTGAACTCCGTGATGTGGACGGGGAGTCCGGCGAACCGCGTGCCCTTGAGCCGGCGGCGGGGAAGCGCGAACTGGTCGAGGAGGTCCCTTGCCGGAGCGAGGGTCTGGTAGCTGGCGAAGGGGACGCGCTGGGCGGGGCCCGAGCTGTAGGCATGCCGGGAGACGAAGTCGAGGGGGACGTCGTTCCGTTCGGTGAACTCCGTGAAACGGGGCAGCCATTCGTCGGCGCCGGGGGAGATCGAGGGGCCGCCGACCTGGAGAGAGCCGTCCACCTCCTTCACGGCGTGCGCGGTCACCTCGTACAGCTGGTGGTACGCCTTCTCGTCGGCGCCCTGCCAGAAGTCCGCGAGGTTGGGTTCGTTCCACACCTCGATCGGCCAGGTGCGGACCTCGTCGAGGCCGTGCCGGTCGATGAGGTGGACGAGGGTGGCGCGGACGAGGTCGGCCCACTCCTGGTGCGAGCGGGGCGGGGTGACATTGCCCTTCCACCAGAACACCGTCTGCGTCCCGGACGCCAACTCCTCGGGCATGAAACCGAGTTCGAGGAACGGGCGGATCCCGATTTCGAGGTAGGCGTCGATGACCTGGTCGACGTACGTGAAGCTGCGGCGCAGCCCCCGGGTGCCGTCGTGCTCATAGGGGCGGACGACTCCCATGCCGTCGCTGAACAGTCCGTGGCCCCGGATGTGCCGGAAGCCGATCTCCTGCTGGACGAGGCGCAGGGAGTCCTGGTGGTCGCGGCGCAGAGCGAGGTCGGCCCGCCCGGTGCCGACGCACTGGCGCCAGGCGCCGGAGAAGGGGCCCAGGGGTTCGGCGGGGACGCGGATCATCGGGGTTCCTTCATGGATGCTCCCGGCTTCAGCCGGGAGAGGAAACGAAGCTCCTGCGGAGCAGGGCAGGGAGAGCCGGTTCGCGGTCAGGGCGGACCGGCGTACGCCCGACTGCCGCGCCTGCTCACAAACTGATGCATTAACATGTGAACTGTGAGGACCACCTACGTGAAGCGGGCTTTCAAGTACCGCTTCCATCCGACCGATGCGCAGGCAGCCGAACTGTCGCGCACATTCGGGTGTGTACGGAAGGTCTACAACTTGGCGCTCGCGGCGCGCACGGAAGCGTGGACTCGGCAGGAGCGGGTGAACTACAACCAGACGTCGGCGATGCTGACCGTCTGGAAGAAGACCGAGGAGCTCGCGTACCTCAACGAGGTCTCCTCCGTCCCTCTGCAACAGGCCCTGCGGCACCTCCAGGTGGCGTTCACCAACTTCTTCGGCAAACGCGCGAAGTACCCGCGCTTCAAGTCGCGGAAGAAGTCGCGGAAGTCGGCGGAGTACACCACCAGCGCGTTCCGGTTCCGGGACGGGAAGCTGACCCTGGCGAAGATGGCGGAGTCGCTCGACATCGTGTGGTCCCGTGCCCTCCCTGAAGGTGCGACGCCGTCCACGGTGACCGTGTCGCAGGACGCGGCCGGACGCTGGTACGTGTCCATGCTGGTCGAGGACCCGACGGTTCAACCGCTTCCGGTCACCGGTACGGCCGTCGGCGTGGACGTCGGACTCGACCACCTCCTGACACTCTCGACCGGCGAAAAGATCTCCAACCCCCGGCACGAGCGCCGCGACCGTGCCCGTCTCGCCAAGGCCCAGCGGCAGCTTGCCCGCAAAGCAGAGGGTGATGGCGCCAACCGCCGCAAGGCCCGCCGGAAGACCGCCAGGATCTACGCCCGGATTGCCGACCGGCGCCGGGACAACCTGCACAAGCTGACCACTCGGCTCGTTCGTGAGAACCAAACGATCGTGATCGAGGACCTCACCGTTCGGAACATGGTGAAGAACGGCAGACTGGCCCGCGCCATCTCTGACGCGGCGTGGGCCGACTTCCGGAACATGCTGGAGTACAAGGCCCACTGGTACGGGCGCGAAGTGATCGCGGTCGACCGCTGGTTCCCCTCGTCCAAGCTGTGCTCCACCTGCGGCACCTTGCAGGACAAGATGCCGCTGAGCGTCCGCACCTGGACGTGCGGCTGCGGGACGACCCACGACCGGGACGTGAACGCAGCGAAGAACCTTTTGGCCGCCGGACTGGCGGTGTCTGTCTGTGGAGCCGGTGTAAGACCTCAACGGAGTTCTCCGGGCGGGCAGTCGGCGACGAAGCAGAAAACCCCACGGCGCGAGCCGTAGGAATCCCCTCCCGCCAGGGAGGGGAGGATGTCAACCGTGGTCCTTCCGGTACCGCTCGTACGCCTTGTTGTGCAGGGCGACGAGCTGGTCCATGTTCTTGGCCTTCAACTCCGAGACGTAGGAGCCCCATTCGGACAGGGGGCGCTTGCCGAGGGCGAACTGGAGGGCGTTCTGGCCGACATGGTCCTTGAGGGGGGTGTCCCAGAGGGTGGCCTGCTCCTGCTCGAAGGATTCGAGGGGGTGGGCCGGGTCCACGGGGAGTTCCTTGCGCTGGGCCATCGCGTCCTGGAACTTCTTCTCGTCGGGGCTGAAGTTGGAGGAGACCAGCGCCCAGCTGCCGCCGTAGGTGAACACGCCGTCGAAGAAGCCGAAGTCCTTCTGGAGGTCCTTCGGGGCGTCCGGGACCGACCCCATCAGGGAGATGCCGGGCTCCAGTTTGTACTGGCCGCCGCTGTAGGTGTAAGTGGTGCCCTGGACACCCCACTTGCAGAACCGCTGGCCTTCGTCGGAGTACCAGAGCCAGTCCACGAACTGCATCATCGCGACGAAGTCGGCGCTCTTGAGGGCCTTGCTCGCGATCATGACGCCGTTCTCCAGCCGGTTTCCGCCGAGCACGACGGGGCCTGCCGGGCCGAGTGGCACCGGGACCATTTCGATGGTGGCGCCCTTGACCTGCTTGGCCAGGTTGTAGCGGTACTCCTGCACCAGGACCTGCGGGTTGGCGCTGATCGCGAAGGACTTCTCGGCGAGGAGCTTCTGCTGCGCGTCGTCGTCGGTCTGGGTGAAGCTCTCGGGGTCCATGAGCTTCTCGGAGACCAACTTGGCGACGAACTCGATCATTTGGCGGAACTCGTCACGGGCGCCGGTGAAGACGAACTTCTTCTTGGTGCCGTCCCAGCTGATGTTGTCGTAGGACCAGCCGGCCTTGATGCCGTACGCCTGGCCGAGGTAGCCGAAGAACGCCCCTGGCGGGAAAGGGGTGTTGACGTTCCAGCGGTCGGAGAACGGGTAGCGGTCCGGGTACTGCGTCTTCAGCGCCTTGAGGACGTTGTAGACCTCGTCCCAGGTGGTGGGCAGGGCGAGGCCGTGCTTCTTGAGGACGTCGGTGCGGAAGGCCATGGAGTAGCCGGACTTGAGCTTCTCGTGCAGGCCGGGCAGCAGGTAGTAGTTGCCGTCGGACTGGCGGATCGAGTCGATCTCCGGCTCCAGCTTCCATCTCTTCACCTTGTCCTGGAAGTTGGGCATGAGATGGACGTACTCGCTGACCGGGAGGATCGCCCCGGAGGAGACGAACGCGACCTCCGAGGGGTGGTACGTCTTCGGGATGAGGAAGGGTGCGTCACCCGCGCCGATGAGCAGGCTGCGCTTCTTCTCGTAGTCGCTGAGCGGCACGGAGATCGGCTTGAGGGTGACCCCCGTCAGGCGGGTGACCTCCTTCCAGAACAGCCAGCCGCTCTTCATCGGGTAGGCCGGGTTGTCGTTGTGCAGGACGTCGAAGGAGAGCGGTTTCGCCGCCTTGAACTGCCGGCCGACGCGGTAGTCGTCCATCGCGCCGTTCCGCTTCTTCGTGAGGTCCTTCGAGTCGCCGCCGTCGTCACCGCCGCCGCAGCCGGTGAGGGTGGCGAGGCCGGCGAACCCGGCGGCGGCCAGGATCTGACGGCGCGACAACTGGCCTGCGTTGTGGCGGGAGTTCTGGCGGGAGTTCTTCTTCACCGGTGCTCCTCCTTGAGGTTGCGCACGTTGCAGCGGTCAGCCCTTGACCGCGCCGAGCATCACGCCCGAGACGAAGTAGCGCTGGACGAACGGGTACACGCACAGGATCGGCAGCGAGGTGAGCACGATTGTCACGGCCTGGATGCTCGCCGCGACCTGCGTGCCCTGCTCCGTGCTCGCGCCGGCGTTGTTGGCCCCGGTGGCGCCCGCGATGATGTTGCGCAGGTAGACCGTGACCGGCATCAGATCCGTCCGGTCCAGGTAGAGGAACGCCTGGAACCAGGAGTTCCAGAACGACACCGAGTAGAACAGGATCATCGTCGCGACGACGGCCTTGGACAGCGGCAGCACGATCCGCAGCAGGATGCCGTACGTACTGAGCCCGTCGATCTCGGCGGCCTCCTCCAGTTCGCTCGGCAGGGATTCGAAGAACGCCTTCATCACCAGCAGGTTGAACACGCTGATCGCGTTCGGCAGGGCGATCGCCCACACCGAGTTCTTCAGGCCGAGGCTGGTGATCAGGACGTAGTTCGGGATCAGGCCGCCGGAGAAGAACATCGTGAACACGGCGACACCGACGAGGAATCCGCGCCCCTTGAGGTTCTTCTTCGACAGGACGTAGGCGTAACAGGTCGTCAGAACCATGGCCACGGCGGTCGCGACGACCGTGTAGAGCACGGTGTTGCCGTAACTCCGCCAGAACGTGCCGTCGTTGACGACGATCCGGTACGTCGTGAGGTCGAACCCCTTGGGCCACAGGGTGACTTCACCCGCGCGGATCTCCCGCTCGCCGCTGAAGGAGCGGGCGACGATGTTGAGGAACGGGTACAGCGTCAGCACGACCACACCCGTGAGGATCACGCCGTTGACGCCCTGGAAGACGCGGTAGCCGCGCGTCGGCCGGCTCACTGAGGTACGTACGGTCTTCACCACAGGCTGGTCCCCACTGCGCGGCGCGAGATCTGGTTCGCGGAGGTGATGAGGACGAGCCCGATGACCGCCTCGAACAGGCCGATCGCCGCCGCGTAGCTGAAGCTGTTGGACTCGACACCGGCCCGGTAGAGGTACGTCGAGACGACGTCGGCGGTCGGGTACGTCAACGGGTTGTACAGCAGCAGGATCTTCTCGAAGCCGACCGCCATGAACGTGCCGATGTTCAGGATCAGCAGCGTGATCATCGTGGGCCGGATACCGGGCAGCGTGACGTGCCAGATCTGCTGCCAGCGGTTCGCGCCGTCGATGCGGGCGGCCTCGTACAGGTCGTCGTCGATCGTCGTCAGCGCGGCGAGGTAGAGGATCGTGCCCCAGCCGGCCGTCTGCCAGATCTCCGAGCCGACGTACACCGTCCTGAACCACTCCGCTTCCTGGATGAAGCGGACCGGGTCGTGGCCGAACCAGCCGAGGACGTGGTTGACGGGGCCGTCCGTCGCGAGCATCTGCATCGTGATGCCGGCGACGATCACGATCGACAGGAAGTGCGGCAGGTAGGAAACCGATTGCACGAACCGTTTCACGGCCGTGCGGCGCACCTCGTTGAGGAGCAGGGCCAGCACGATCGGGATCGGGAAGCAGAAGACGAGGGTCAGCAGGCCGAGCCACAGCGTGTTGCGGAAGACCTGCCAGAAGGTGGGGTCGGTGAGGAACATGCGCACATAGCGCAGGCCCACCCAGTGCTCGCCCAGGATCGAGCCGCCCGGTTCGAACCGGCGGAACGCGATGACGTTCCCGATCATCGGCAGATAGCGGAAGACCAGGAAGAACAGCAGCGGCAGGATCACCAGCGAGTACAACTGCCAGTCCCTGCGCAGGGCTCGGCGCCAACTGCGGCGCGCGGACGGGTACTTGGGGTTGCCCGGGGTGGTGGGGGGCGGTGGGTCCTGGGTGCCCGGCGGGGGCGCCGAGGTGGTGGGGGTGCTCATGCTCGGGCCTCCCGGAGCGGGGACGCGGAACCGAAACTTTCGAGCTCTTACCGGTAACTTCGCGGCAACTTATGGGTACCCAGAAAGCGCTGTCAATGGGTCATGCGGGAGATTCCTCAGGAACCGGTGGTGCGTTGGAAGCGTCGGCAGGGGGGTAGAACAGGGGGGTCCGACCCTTCCCAGCTCCGCAAGTTTCCCTTTCGTTACCGAATCCTGCGAGGTGTCGCCGTGGGCGCGTTCGATCTGCCGCTGATTGAGCTGGAGTCCTTCCGGCCGCCGCTCGACGAGCCGGACGACTTCGACGCGTTCTGGCACGAGACGCTGAAGGCGGCTGCCGAGAGTCCGCTGCGCGTGCGGAGTGAGCCGGTGCGCAGCGGGCTGAAGCTGACGGAGACCTGGGACGTGACGTTCCCCGGGTTCGGGGGGCATCCCGTGCGGGCCTGGTACAGCCGGCCGGCCGGGGTGCGGGAGGCGCTGCCGACGGTCGTCGAGTACGCCGGGTACGGGCGGGGGCGCGGGCTGCCCCACGAGCGGCTCACCTGGGTCAACGCCGGGTACGCGCACCTGCTCATGGACAACCGGGCGCAGGGGGACAGTTACGGGAGCGGTGGGGGTGGCACGCTCGATCTCGGGCCCGCGGTGGCCGGGGGGCCGGGGGTGGCCGTCCGGGGGCTGCTGGATCCGTACCAGTACCACTACCGGCGGCTGATCGTGGACGCGGTGCGGGCGGTGGAGGCGGTGCGGAGCCTTCCAGGGGTGGACGGGGCCCGGGTCGCCGTCGTCGGGAACAGTCAGGGCGGGGGGCTGGCGCTGGCCGTTGCCGGGCTGGTGCCCGATGTCGTCGCCGCGTTGGTGACGGCGCCGTTGCTGTGCGGGATCCGGCGGGCCCTGGATCTCACGGACGCGGGGCCCTATGGGGAGATCGCCGCGTATCTCTCTGTGCATCGGGGAGTTGAGGAGGCCGCCTGTCGGACGTTGTCCTATGTGGAGGGGGTGTCGTTCGCCCGGCGGGCTCGGGCTCATGCGCACTTCGGGACGGGGCTGCGGGATCGGGTGTGTCCGCCGAGTGGGGCGTTCGCGGCGTTCAATCGGTACGGGGAGGTGGGTGGGGGGTCGCCTCGGCGGGAAATTCACACGTACCCGTTCAACGGGCATGAGGGTGGGGATGCGGTTCATGTGGCGTTGCAGTTGGAGTGGCTGGCGGGGGTGTTCGAGGGGGTGAATTGAGTGGTTGGGTGAGGGGATGCGTATCCGTCTGGAGCATGATGGGCGGATCACTGAGGGGGTGCGGTGCAGGGTTGGTGGGCGGGTGCGGCTTGGGTGTGGCTGGTCGCGCCCCGCGGCGGAGCCGCAAATCGATACAGCCCCGCGCCCCTGAAGGGCGCTGACGCGCCCATACCTGTGGTCCGGGCCGTCGTGTTTGCTGCGGTGGGGACTACCCTTGGTGCCACCGCTCATCATCTTGTCGCCGAAGAGCCACCG
This sequence comes from Streptomyces sp. S6, assembly GCF_054880855.1. NCBI lineage: Bacteria > Bacillati > Actinomycetota > Actinomycetes > Kitasatosporales > Streptomycetaceae > Streptomyces > Streptomyces sp. S6. The sequence goes on from NZ_JBTYMC010000016.1 coordinate 36,467, forward strand.
CACTTGCAGCGAATCTCCACCGGCGCCATCACACTGTTCCTGCTCGGGCTCCTCGGGGTGCGGCGACCCCGGTCACTCCCCGTGGTCGCCTTCACCTGCGTCCTCGCCCAAAGCGCCTTGCATCAGTGGCTCTCGGTCGGCCACATGCACCACACCCACCACTCCCCCACCATGCTCCTCGCCCACGCCCTCGCCGCCCTCCTCGTCGCCGTGCTGCTCCAGCGTGCCGACTCGGTGTTCTGGCGTCTCGCACAGGAGCTGCGGGAACGGACCAGTGCTGTCGGGGCGTTGGTGGGATTCACCCCGAACTCACCCTCGACACCCACCTGTTCACTTCGCACCACCGAACTCCCCCGCCGCGCCGGTGGAGTTGTGCTCGCCCACACCCTCAGCCGTCGGGGGCCTCCAGGAAACCGGTCGGTGTACGCCAACTGATCGTGTGCAACTCTGCCTGGAGAAAGTCATGTTGAAGAAGTCACTCACCGTGCTCGCGGCCGGTGCGCTCGTCGTGCTGGGGGCCCAGTCCGCCGCCGCGCACGTGGAGGTCAAGGCCGACAAGGCGCAGGCTCTCGCGCAGAACGTCGAGGTGACGGTGTTCGCGGAGTCGGAGTCGGCGTCGGCGGGGATCAAGGAGGTGCGGGTGGTGCTGCCGGCCGGGATCGCGCCGGGGGACGTCAGCCTGGCCGGTGGGCCCAAGGGGTGGAAGCTGGCGGCGACTTCGGACGGGTTCGCGGTGCAGGGGGCGCCGCTGCCGGTCGGGGAGGACGCCGAAGTGAGCGTTCTCGTCAAGCAGTTGCCGGACGCGAAGGAGCTGGTGTTCAAGACGCTCCAGACGTACGGCGACGGGAAGGTCGACCGCTGGATCGAGCTGGAGGAGCCGGGCAAGTCCGAGGAGGAGGACCACAGTCACAGCGGGAACCCGGCGCCGGTACTGAAGTTGAAGCCGGCGGCGCTCACCCCACCCCCCGCCCCCACGCCGAGCGCTCCCGCGAGCAGCGTTCCCGTGAGTCCGGCCGCTTCGACGCCGTCCGCCTCGCCGGTGTCGTCCGCGGCGGAGAAGGACGACGACGGCGGTGTGTCCGGCGGGACTTGGGCCGCGATCGGCGCCGGGGTGGTCGTTCTGGCGGGCGCCGGCTACTTCGCCGTCCGGCGTCGGGGGCAGGCGGCGGGCTGAGCTGAAACGGTGCTCATCGGGGCCGGGCGGCGTATGTGCCGTCCGGCCCTCGCCGTTCCCTCACGGTGCGTCAACTCATTTGACTTCAGCGGCTGTTGACGCTGTACAGTACACATACAGAATCAACGACAACGTTATCCGCACGATGGCGAAGTCACCCCGAACTCCCCCTCGTCCGTGTAGTCGTCCGGGCAACGGGGGACCTCCCCGGACGGCCCCCTCCCCCCCTGGGGCCGTCCGGCTCGCGGACCCGGTGGCACACGGCTCGATGTCACCGGGTCCGCCCGGAGCAGCCCGTTTCCCTTACGGTTCCCAGCAGTTGATCAGCCGACGCGACAGGGCAGAGTCGTCGTACTGTCGCTGGTCGCCCCGGTGACCACGTACCCGAAGGTCGAACTCTGGCCCGGACTCAGTGAGCCGTTCCAGCCGGCGTTGTGGACCATCACGTCCTGGCCGGTGTAGGTGGCGGCGCCGTTCCAGAGGCTGTCCACCTTCTGTCCCGAGGGCAGTGTCCAGTTGACCATCCAGCCGAGCATCGGGACGTTGCCGGAGTTGGTGACGGTCACCTCGGACTGGTAGCCGTTCGCCCAACTGCCGGTCGTGCGGCGGGTGGCGGTGCAGGTGCCGGGGACGGGCTCGTTCGGGTTGCCCGGCTCGTGGATGCCGGTCACCTCGCCGTTGCCGCCGTCGAAGACGACGTCCGAGCAGGAGTAGAAGGTCTCCGAGCTGTCCGAGCGCTGCCAGACCATGTAGATGATGTGGCGGCCGGACTTGTTCGCCGGAAGCCGCGCGGTCCAGGAGTAGTTGGCCTCGACCGTGCCCGGGGAACCGTGCAGCGCCGGGTGGTCGGCGCTCGCGAACGGCGTGGACTCGATGTCGTCCCAGGTGAGGGTCTTGGTGGGGTCGAAGCCGTCCTTCGTGACGTACACGTAGAACCAACCCGGGTGCGCGGCCCAGGCGTTGTAGGAGAAGTCCATCGTCGCGCCGGACGTCAGGTGGGTGAGCGGCCAGTCGTTACGGGCCGCGTTGAAGCCGGTGAAGTTCGGGTTGCCGCCGCTGCACAGTTGACCGTCCGGGACGAAGCCGCGGGTGCGGCCGGCGCCGTCCGAGCGCAGGACCGAGAACCAGTTGTAGAACGGCGTGGTGCCGCTGACCTGTTGGGCGTTCTTGCAGGCCGGGTTGACCGGCTTGATCTCACCCGTGGTGGTGAGGGCGTCCTGCCAGCACAGGAAGGTGCGGCTGCCCGGCTTCATGGGGGTGCCGTGTGCTTCCGCCTTGCCGCCGGTCGTGACGATCAGGCCGATCGCCGGGATGACGGCGAGCACGGAGACGAGGACGAGGAAGAGGGCCCGGGTCCGGAGGAATCCCGATAATCTTGTCGTGATCATGCCAGATCTGAGAGTGGGCGACATGGGTATGGAGCCGTCCTTTCCAGTACAGGCGCGCGGGTATGGGGCGGGGCGGTCCCGTCCGCGGGTTCCGGTCCACGGATGGGAGCGCTCCCACCCCACCTGTGCGGGAAGGTAGCGCCGTATGACGCGGTTGTAAACGGGCGCGGACGCTGTTGGCGGAAACAGCGAAGGGCCGCACCCCCTGAATCCGGGGATACGGCCCTCAACCGCCTTGCGGTGACCCTTAGTTGCGGATCAGGTTGCGCAGCACGTACTGCATGATGCCGCCGTTGCGGTAGTAGTCCGCCTCGCCGGGGGTGTCGATGCGGACGACCGCGTCGAACTCGACACCGGTGTCGGTGGTGACCTTGACGGTGCTCGGCGTGGTGCCGTCGTTCAACTCGGTCACGCCGGCGATGGAGAAGGTCTCCTCACCGGTGAGGCCGAGGGAGTCGGCGTTCTGGCCGGCCGGGAACTGGAGCGGGAGGACGCCCATGCCGATGAGGTTCGAGCGGTGGATGCGCTCGTACGACTCGGTGATGACGGCCTTGACGCCGAGGAGCGCGGTGCCCTTGGCGGCCCAGTCGCGGGACGAGCCGGAGCCGTACTCCTTGCCGCCCAGGATGACCAGCGGGGTGCCGGCGGCCTGGTAGTTCTGCGAGGCGTCGTAGATGAACGACACCGGGCCGTCCGCCTGCGTGAAGTCGCGGGTGTAGCCGCCCTCGGTGCCCGGCGCGATCTGGTTGCGCAGGCGGATGTTGGCGAACGTGCCGCGGATCATGACCTCGTGGTTGCCTCGGCGGGAGCCGTAGGAGTTGAAGTCGCGGCGCTCGACGCCGTGCTCCGTGAGGTACTTGCCGGCCGGGGTGTCGGCCTTGATGGCGCCGGCCGGGGAGATGTGGTCGGTGGTGACCGAGTCGCCCAGCTTGGCGAGGACGCGGGCGCCCGTGATGTCGGAGACCGGGGTGGTCTCCATCGTCATGCCCTCGAAGTACGGGGGCTTCCTGACGTAGGTGGACTGCGGGTCCCACTCGAAGGTGTTGCCCTCGGGGATCGACAGCGCCTGCCACTGGGCGTCGCCCGCGAAGACGTCCTGGTAGGACTTGGCGAACATGTCCTCGCCGATCGCGTTCGCGACGACGTCGTTGACCTCGGTCTCGGAGGGCCAGATGTCCGCCAGGTAGACCGGCTTGCCCTCGGTGTCGGTGCCGAGGACGTCCTTCGTGATGTCCACCTTCATCGAACCGGCGATGGCGTACGCGACGACCAGCGGCGGGGAGGCGAGGTAGTTCATCTTGACGTCGGGGTTGATGCGGCCCTCGAAGTTCCGGTTGCCGGAGAGGACCGAAGTCACGGCCAGGTCATGGTCGTTGACGGCCTTGGAGACCTCCTCCGGCAGCGGGCCGGAGTTGCCGATGCAGGTGGTGCAGCCGTAACCGACCAGGTTGAAGCCGACCTTGTCGAGGTACGGCGTGAGGCCGGCCTTGTCGAAGTAGTCGGTGACGACCTTGGAGCCCGGCGCGAGGGTGGTCTTGACCCACGGCTTGCGGGTCAGGCCCTTCTCCACGGCCTTCTTCGCGACGAGCGCGGCGGCGACCATGACGTACGGGTTGGAGGTGTTGGTGCAGGAGGTGATGGCCGCGACCGTCACCGCGCCGTGGTCGATCTCGTACGTCGAGCCGTCGGCGGCGGTCACCGTGACCGGGTTGGACGGGACACCGTTCGCGGCGGCCGGGGAGTCGGAGGCCGGGAAGGACTCCTTGCCCGCCTCGTCCGCGGTGTCGACGTAGTTGAGGACGTCGGAGGCGAACTGCTGGGCGGCGTTCGCGAGGACGATGCGGTCCTGCGGGCGCTTCGGACCGGCGATCGACGGGACGACCGTCGAGAGGTCCAGCTCCAGCTTCTCGGAGAAGTCGGGCTCGGCCTTCGGGTCCAGCCAGAGGCCCTGCTCCTTGGCGTACGCCTCGACGAGCGCCAGCTGCTGGGCCGAACGGCCGGTCAGGCGCAGGTAGTTGATCGTCTCGTCGTCGATCGGGAAGATCGCGGCCGTCGAGCCGAACTCCGGCGACATGTTGCCGATGGTGGCGCGGTTGGCGAGGCTCGTGGCGGCGACGCCCTCGCCGTAGAACTCGACGAACTTGCCGACGACGCCGTGCTTGCGGAGCATCTCGGTGATCGTGAGCACGAGGTCGGTGGCGGTGGTGCCGGTGGGCAGCTCGCCGGTGAGCTTGAAGCCGACGACGCGCGGGATGAGCATCGAGACCGGCTGGCCCAGCATCGCAGCCTCGGCCTCGATGCCGCCGACGCCCCAGCCCAGCACACCGAGGCCGTTGACCATCGTGGTGTGCGAGTCGGTGCCGACGAGGGTGTCGGGGTACGCCTGGCCGCCTCGGACCATCACCGTGCGGGCGAGGTGCTCGATGTTGACCTGGTGGACGATGCCGGTGCCCGGGGGGACGACCTTGAAGTCGTCGAACGCGGTCTGACCCCAGCGCAGGAACTGGTAGCGCTCCTTGTTGCGGCCGTACTCCAGGTCGACGTTCTGCTTGAACGCGTCGTGGGTGCCGAACTTGTCGGCGATGACGGAGTGGTCGATGACCATCTCGGCCGGGGAGAGCGGGTTGACCTTCGACGGGTCGCCGCCGAGCGCCTCGACGGCCTCACGCATGGTGGCGAGGTCGACGACACAGGGAACGCCGGTGAAGTCCTGCATGATCACGCGGGCCGGCGTGAACTGGATCTCCTGGCTGGGCTGCGCCTGCGAGTCCCACTCGCCGAGGGCGCGGATGTGGTCGGCGGTGATGTTCGCGCCGTCCTCCGTGCGGAGCAGGTTCTCCAGCAGGACCTTCAGGCTGTACGGAAGGCGAGCCGAGCCTTCCACCTTGTCCAGCCGGAAGATCTCGTACGACTCGTCGCCCACGCTGAGCGTGGCGCGGGCGTCGAAGCTGTTCGCCGACACGACAGTCTCCTTCATTGATGTGCGCGTACCACCGCATCCTGCCGCCATGCCTACTCGGCCGATCCGCTAAGGTAGGGCTAAGTTAGGTAACCCTTACCAAGGGGGCGGCTCCGGTACGCCTTCGGCAGATATCTCGATGTCGAGATAACCCTAATGCATGGGGGCTGGTTGGTCATGCCCGGGGGCGGTCGACCCCTGTCTCAGTGAACCTGGTCGTACGGGTCCTCGCCGCCGCGCCTGATCGCGCCGACGTGGAGCGGGTGGTGCCACCCGGCCCGCCGGAAGCGGTGCGAGTTCGGCCGCACGTGCGGTCGCCTCGGCCGGCGGGAGGTCCAGCCGCCGTGCGGTCCGTCGACGCCGTGCCGCACGATCCGCTCACCACCGAACCGCGCGTGTGCGTCGTCCGCGTGCAGGCCCCAGCAGTGGAATCGTCCGGCGGGGACGACTGGATCAACGACACTCTGTGCACACCGCGCTCCGCCTGCTGGACGAGGCGGTCGAACTGGCGCGGGCGCATCCCGAGAGCGGCACCCGGTACGCGGCCGAAGGCATCTCCGGCCTGCCGGCGGACGCCGGCCGCGTGGCGGAGGCCGTCGCCGTCCTCGAACCCCACCTGCCCGCCACCAGCTCACTCCTCGCCCGGCACCTCATCGACCTCGGCCGCGTCGGGGACGTGATAGAGGTCCTTCAGGCGCCGAGGGCCACTCCCTCCGCCACCGACCCCCCGTTCTAATAGCTCACCGAAACGCGTCCGCGTTCTCCCCCGCCCACTCCCGGAACGTCCGCCCCGCCGCCCCCCGCACCCTGAGCAGCCCCTCGTTCACGTCACCCCCCGTCAGATCGAGGATCGCGTCCGCCGTCCCTGCGTCCATGAAGGACGTCATCTCGGCGTGGGCCTGCGACCGGGTGAGTTCCGTGAGGGTGAGGTCGCGGCCCAACGCCTCGGAGAGCGCGGCGACTTGTTCGCGGACGGTGATGCGGGCGGGGCCGGTGAGGGGGTGGGTGCGGCCGTGGTGGGCTGCGGGGGAGGTCAGGGCGCGGTGGGCGACGGCGGCGACGTCCGCCGGGTGGATCGTGGGGAGCCCGGTGTCGACGTACGGCGCCCGGACCTCGCCGCGTTCCCGGATCCCCTGGGCCCACCAGAGGGTGTTGGACGCGAACTGTGTCGGCCGCAGGATCGTCCAGCTCATCCCGCTGTCCCGCAGAGCACGCTCGACGGCGAGGTTGCGCTGCGCGGCGGGCAGGTGCGGGTGCGTCTCGACGGTGATGGAGGAGACGAGGACGACGCCGTCGACGCCGGCCCGGCGTGCGCGCGAGAGGATCTCCTCCTCGGCGCCGGTTCCTTGCAGGAGGAACAATGAACGCACCCCGTCCAGCGCGGAGTTGAGGGTCTCGGGGCGGGTGAGGTCGCCCTCCACCGCTTCGGCCGCTTCGGGGAACCCCGCTCGGGAGGCGTCCCGGGTGAGGGCCCGCACGGGAGTGCCGCGCAGCTCCTCCAGCAGTGCGCGTCCGATGTTTCCGGTGGCGCCGGTCACGAGGATCATCGTCCAACTCTCCTTGGGTCGTGGATGATCCGCAGGCTAGGAAGTCAACCGAGCTTGAGGTCAAGGGCCGTTGACGTGGGCCGATAATGCGAGGCGCGGTCGCACGCCGGCCGCCTACCATCACCCCCCATGCCTGTGAACATCACCGAATTCCCGGTCCCCGCCCCCGAGTCCGGCCCCTACGGCATCACCCTCGGACCGGACGGAGCCCTGTGGTTCACGATGGTCCGCAGCGGGCGCATCGGCCGGATCACCCCGGACGGCGAGATCACCGAGTACCCCCTCGACACCCCCGGCACCGGCCCGACGGTCATCACGCCGGGCCCGGACGGCGCCCTGTGGTTCACCGAGTTCCAGGGCCACCGCGTCGGCCGCGTCACCACGGAGGGCAAGGTCACCGCCATCCCCCTGCCCACTCCGAACGCGGGCCCCTTCGGCATCGTCACCGGCGAGGACGGCGCCCTGTGGTGCACGGAGGCCGCCGCCGGCCGCATCGCCCGCATCACCCCGGAGGGCCACGTCACCGAGTACCCCCTCCCCGACCCCGGCGCCTTCCCCTCGGCCGTCACCACCGGCCCCGACGGCCGTCTCTGGTTCACCATGAACCAGGCGAACGCGATCGGCGCCGTCACGTACGACGGCGACGTCACCGTCCATCCTCTGCCGACCCCCGGCGCGGCCCCGGTCGGCATCACGGCGGGCGGGGACGGCGCCCTGTGGTTCGTCGAGATCGGCGCGGGCCAGATCGGCCGCATCACCCCTGAGGGGGACCTGACGGAGTACCCCCTCCCCGACCGCGCCTCCCGCCCCCACGCCATCGCCCTCGGCCCCGACGGCGCCTGCTGGTTCACGGAGTGGGCGGCCAACCGTGTCGGCCGCATCACCCCTGAGGGGGACCTGACGGAGTACCCCCTCCCCACCCCTTCCTCCGAACCCCATGCCATCACCCCGGGTCCCGACGGCACCCTCTGGACGGCCCTGGAGATCGGTTCCCTGGCCCGCATCACCCTGTAGTCACCCGGAACACCTGCCCCGTGGCCGTCCCTTCGACCGCGTCGGCGTACACCCGGGCCACGTCCGAGACGGGGGTGCCGGGTGTCACGGTGTCGCCCATCGCGTGGAGGGTCTCCCGGACCCAGCCGGGGCTGACGGCGTTGAGGCGCAGGCCCCGGGGGAGTTCGTGGGCGGCGTGGGCGACGAAGCCTTCGAGGGCGGAGTTGACGAGGGCGCCGAGGGAGCCGCCGGGGAGGGGGTGGGGGAAGGTGCCGGCCGTGAGGGTGAGGGAGCCGGCGTCGCTGAGGTGGGTGGCGGCGCGGCGGGTGAGGGCGGTCTGGCCGAGGAGTTTGGCGTTCAGGCCGGCCGCGAACCGGGCGTCGTCCACGGCTTGGAGGTCGGTGAGGGGGATCAACGGCCCGCTCGCGGCGCAGCAGACGATCGCGTCCAGGGGACCCGCCTCGGTGAGGAGGGTGTCCAGGGTGGCGGGGTCGGTGAGGTCTGCCCGGAGGGGGCCGGTTCTGGAGGCGCGGAGGACCTCGTGGGCCTCGTCCAGGGCCGCCGCGACCGCCCGGCCGATCGTTCCCGTCGCTCCGATCACGAGTACACGCATGTGTCCGAGGATGACAAGGGATCAGTGGACGGGGTACTCGGTTTCCGTGGCGTACCCGTTCACCCGAACGGCCCTCCCGGCAGGCGCCATCTCATATCTGAGATAACCTCAGCCTCATGGCAGACGATTACCTCGTACGCATCGGCAAGCTCATCCGTGACGCCCGTCAGCACCGCGGCTGGACACAGAGCCAACTGGCGGAGGCGCTCGGCACAAGTCAGAGCGCTGTCAACCGCATCGAGCGGGGCAACCAGAACATCAGCCTTGAGATGATCGCCCGAATCGGTGAGGCGCTCGACAGTGAGATCGTGTCGCTCGGATACGCGGGCCCGATGCACCTGAGGGTCGTCGGCGGACGCCGGCTCTCGGGCGCGATCGACGTCAAGACGAGCAAGAACGCGTGCGTGGCGCTGCTGTGCGCCTCGCTGCTGAACCGGGGGCGTACGGTCCTGCGGCGGGTCGCGCGGATCGAGGAGGTGTACCGGCTCCTGGAGGTGCTCCAGTCGATCGGCGTCCGCGCCCGCTGGATCAACGACGGCGTGGACCTGGAGATCGTCCCGCCCGCCGAGCTGGACCTCGCGGCGATCGACGCGGAGGCCGCCGTCCGCACCCGGTCGATCATCATGTTCCTCGGCCCGCTGCTGCACGAGGTGCACCGCTTCAAGCTGCCGTACGCCGGCGGCTGCGACCTCGGTACGCGGACGATCGAGCCGCACATGATCGCGCTGCGCCGGTTCGGTCTGGACATCGCGGCGACGGAGGGGCAGTACCACGCGGTCGTCGACCCGTCGGTCCGCCCGGACCGGCCGATCGTGCTGACCGAGCGCGGGGACACGGTCACCGAGAACGCGCTGCTGGCCGCCGCCCGGCACGAGGGCGTCACCGTCATCCGCAACGCCTCCTCCAACTACATGGTCCAGGACCTGTGTTTCTTCCTGGAGGCGCTCGGCGTCGAGGTCGAGGGGATCGGGACGACGACGCTGACGGTGCACGGCGTGCGGGACATCGATGTCGACGTCGACTACTCGCCGTCCGAGGACCCGGTCGAGGCGATGAGCCTGCTGGCCGCCGCCGTCGTCACCGAGTCCGAACTGACCGTGCGCCGGGTGCCGATCGAGTTCCTGGAGATCGAGCTGGCGGTCCTGGAGGAGATGGGGCTCGACCACGACCGTACGCCCGAGTACGTCGCGGACAACGGCCGTACCCGGCTGGTCGACCTGACGGTCCGTCCCTCCAAGCTGGAGGCGCCGATCGACAAGATCCATCCCATGCCGTTCCCCGGCCTCAACATCGACAACGTCCCCTTCTTCGCGGCGATCGCGGCCGTCGCGCAGGGCAAGACCCTCATCCACGACTGGGTCTACGACAACCGCGCGATCTACCTCACCGACCTCAACCGCCTCGGCGGACGCCTCCAACTCCTCGACCCCCACCGGGTGTTGGTCGAGGGCCCCACCCGCTGGCGTGCCGCCGAAATGATGTGCCCGCCCGCCCTGCGCCCCGCCGTCGTCGTCCTCCTCGCGATGATGGCCGCCGACGGGACGTCCGTCCTGCGGAACGTGTACGTCATCAATCGGGGGTACGAGGATCTCGCGGAGCGGCTGAACTCGATCGGGGCGCAGATCGAGATCTTCCGGGACATCTAGGGACAGAAGGGGCTGCCGGACGTCTTTCCGCGAGGCAGCCCCCTCGGGTGTGGGGTCAGTCGGCCGCGAGGGTGATCTGCTCGTTCTCGCGGGCATGGAACCGCGGCAGGGGCAGGCCGCCCTCCGGGGCGAGTTCCATCAGGGTCGCCTCGACTCTCGTCTCGCCGGGGGTGAGGGAGGACGGGGACGGTCTGCCGGTGTTGGTCCAGGTGTGGTCGGTGCCGTCGCAGATGGCGGTGGTGCCGCCGATGCCGTGGCGGAGGTCGCCGGTGCCTTGGGCGACGGAGGTGCTGACGAAGACGGGGCCGTCGGCGGCGAGGCAGCGGTAGGTGCCGGTGAGGGTGACCGTGCCGTCGGCGGCGAGATGGGCCACGGGGTCGACGGTGACCGTCTCGGACGGGTCGGACTGGGCGGCCAGGGCTGTGGGGGCGGCGAGCAGGAGCAGCGCGGCGCCGGTGGCCAGGCCGAGGGCGGAGCGGAAGGACATGGGGGTGCCTCCTGGTTCGGGGGGTGTTCCGGTGTGCCCCTCCAGCGATACCGGGGTGACCGACCCGGTTCGGGGCGTGCGGGAGCGGTCCGGGGCCGAGTCCATGCCATCGGTCGACGCGGATACGACCGTACGGCGGCACCCGGCACGCGCCGTGACCGCACCCCCTCAGATCCGTCGCGAGCGTCGGTGAACCGTCGCGGAGTTGTCCTGGTGTTGTCACGCTCGCGGTGAAGGCGTTCCGATGAGTTCGTGACGGGAGCATGGTCTGTGTATGCGGGACGGTCCGCTCGGGCCGCTTCCCCCGTCATGGAGGTGCGCCATGTGTTCCCACTCCGTTCCCGGGACCGCCGAGGGTTCCACGCACGTCGTCGCCGCCCACCCGGAGCAGGGCTGGGAGCTGCTGTGCGACGGCACGATCGTCTTCGACGACTCCGGCGAGCTGCTCCCCGACGGCAGGGTGATCGCGCCGACGAGGCGGCTGGTCGCGGCCTGAGCACGCGCCCGGTTCAGTCGAGCACCGCGAACCCGTCCAGTTCCACCAGCGCCGACTCGTCCCACAGCCGGACGATGCCGACGACCGCCATCGCCGGGTAGTCGCGGCCCGCCAGCTTCCGCCAGATCCTGCCGAGTTCCGGCGCCGCGGCCCGGTACGCGGGGACGTCGGTGACGTACGCCGTGACCCGCGCGAGGTCGGCCGGTCGGCCGCCGGCCGCCGCCAGCGCGGCCAGCAGATTGCCGAGCGCCCGCTCGAACTGCTCGGCCAGCGACTCCCCGACGACCTTCCCGTCCACGTCGAGAGCGGTCTGCCCGGCGAGGAGGACGAGGCGGGTGCCGGTGGCGACGACGGCGTGGGAGAAGCCGGAGGGGGGTGAGAGGCCGGCGGGGTTCAGGCGTTCGACACTCATCCGCGACGCCCCTCTCGTTCAGCTTCCATCCCCGCCGCCCCTCCCCCACTCCGCGTACAACTCCCGCGCGATGATCCCCCGTTGCACCTCGCTGGCCCCCTCGTAGATCCTCGGCGCCCGCACCTCCCGGTACAGGTGCTCCAGCAGATGCCCCCGCTGGAGGGCCCGCGCTCCGTGGAGTTGGACGGCCTTGTCGACGACGTACTGCGCGGCCTCCGTCGCGAACAGCTTGGCCATCGCCGCGCGCCGGGGGACGTCGGGGTCGCCGGCGTCGTACGCGGTGGCCGCCGCGTGGACCATGAGGCGGGCCGCCTCGGTGCGCAGGGACATCTCGGCGACCTGATGGGAGACGGCCTGGAGGTCTCGCAGCTTGCCGCCGAACGCGTCGCGTCGGGAGGTCCAGTCGAGGGTGGCGTCCAGCGCGGCCTGGGCCATGCCGACGGCGAAGGCGCCGACGCTGGGGCGGAACCGGTCGAGGGTGCCCATCGCGACGCGGAAGCCCCGGCCGACCTCGCCGAGGACGTCGTCCGGGCCGACGGGGACGCCGTCGAAAGTGAGCGTGCCGATGGGGTGAGGGGAGAGCATGTCGAGGGGCGTGCCGGACAGTCCGGGGCGGTCGGCGGGGACGAGGAACGCGGTGACGCCCCGGGCGCCGGGGCCGCCGGTGCGGGCGAAGACGGTGTAGAGGTCGGCCTCGGGGGCGTTGGAGATCCAGCACTTCTCCCCGACGAGCCGCCAGCCGCTCGGGCCGGCGCGGACGACGGCCACGGCACCCCCGGCACCCCCGGCAC
>NZ_JBTYMC010000017.1:0-47735 GCF_054880855.1 Streptomyces sp. S6
GCGAGGGTCGGCAGGAAGTGGGCGGTCGTCGCGCCGTCCCGGCATTAGACGACGGACTCCGTCCTCGCCGGGCCCTGCGGGCGGCCGTCCACCTGCCAGGCGTCCGGCGAGCGGCCGACCCGGTAGCCGAGGCTGCCGAGCCCCTCGGCGAACCCCTCCGTGTCGTCCGAGCGCAGGGGGCGCACGAGGGTCGTGACACCGTCCGCCGCTGCGGCGAGGAAGAGGGCGCGGGCGGTGAGGGACTTGGAACCGGGGATGTCGACGAGGGGCATGCCCCTCATGATCTCGCGGAGGGGGTGTCGAGGGTGGGAGCGTCCAGGGGGTGGAACGAGAGTTTGTCAGGTCAGTGGCCCTCAGGTACGTCGCTCTCAGGTAGGTAGCTCTCAAGGAACCTCCGGGCCCCTCGGGGCATTTGCCCTCATCGTCGCCGGTGCCGCCTGCTGGGGTCTCTCCAACGTCCTGACCCGCAAAGCCGCCCCGCCCGACGCCCTCAACTTCATATGCCCGTGAAGTTGACGCCCCAGACGGCGGCGACGAGGACGGCGAGGAGGAGGAGGAGGAGGTGTGCTGGTCGCATGCGTCGAGGATCCGCTGTACGGACCGTGTAGCACCAGCGATGATTGCTGCACGACAGGATGAAGCAACGCTTACCTTCGGGAGCCCGGTCATGCTCGACCTCCAGCGCCTGCGCGCCCTGCACGCGGTCTCCGTCCACGGCACGGTCGGCGCCGCCGCTGCCGCGCTCGGGTACACCTCCTCGGCGGTGTCGCAGCAGATCGCCAAGTTGGAGCGGGAGACGCGGACGGTCCTGCTGGAGCGGGAGGGCAGGGGGGTGCGGCTGACCGACGAGGCGTGGGAACTCGCCGGTACAGCACAGGAGTTGCTGGCGATCGTCGAGCGCGCGGAGACCGGCCTCGAAGAGCGCCGGGGGCTGCCGGCGGGGCGGCTGACCATCGCCGTGTTCGCGTCGGCGGCGCGCGGGCTGATGCCGTCCGTCCTGGCGGACCTGGCCCGCCGGCACCCCGCCCTGGACGCCCGGCTGACCGAGGTCGACCCCCATCTGTCGGTGGACCTGGTGGCCAAGGGCGCGATCGACCTCGTCGTCGCCCACGACTGGGACATCGCCCCGCTGCCGTCCCCTACGGGTCTGGAGCAGGTGCACCTCGGGGACGACCTGTGCGATCTCCTCGTACCTGAGGACCACCCCCTCGCGGGTCATACGGGGGTGCGGCGCGAGGAGTTGGGCGGTGAGCGGTGGATCTGCCAGCCGCCGGGGCGGGTGTGCCACGAGTGGCTCCTGCGTACCCTGCGCTCTGCGGGCCACGAGCCGGACGTCGTCCATCAGGCGGACGAGAACCCGACGCTGGTGGCGTTGGTCGCGGCGGGGCTGGGGGTGGCCCTGATCCCTCGCCTGGGGCGTGGGCCCCTCCCGCCGGGCGTGGTCGAGGTATCCCTGGACCCGGTACCCGTACGCCATCTGTACGCCTTGTGGCGGAAGGGGGCGGCGCGGCGGCCGGCGATCGCGGAGACGGTGCGGACCCTGCGGGAGCAGTGGCCGAGGGTCACGGCTCGGTGAGGGAGCGGGCGTCGAGGGCGAGGGTCAGGGGCGCCCCCTAGGGGGAACCGCCCGCGCAGGAGGGAACCGCGCGTGCCCTCGCCACGTCCAATCCGAAACTGCCGGACGACACATCGTGGTGCGGTGTCGGAACTCGCGGCTGGCCGTGATCACCGACGCACCCTCTCCGCCGCACCGCAGCCGGCAGCGTGCCGTCATCGGCGTGCCCCCCTCCAAAGCGCCGATGGCGGCCCCCTGGTACGTAACTCCTCATGTCTGTAAGGCCGGTCGGCGGATTCAAGGCCGCAGGGTGGGCCGCTGCGCGCGGGGATCGGGGTGTCGACATCGAGGCGGCCCGGTCCACCGCTCCCCCACTGACGACGCCGGGTGTCGATGCTGGTCGCGGGGCATCGGCTGGTGGTGCGGGAGAGCGGGTGAGGGAGTGGAGGGGGCGGTGCGGGCGTGGAGTTGACGGGGCCGGTTCGGGAATCAGCGCCCCCGATGCCCTCTGGTGCCACGGCCGTCGCTCCGATACGTTCCGCCGACACGTCAACTTCACAGGTATGCAGGGAGGGTGCACGCGCATGCGCAAGGCGCTCAGATGGCTGCTCGCGCTCACGGTGCTGATAAGCACGCTGGGCACGGCGACGGCGGCGACCGCCGCCGGACCGGAGGCCACCGACATCAAGGACCGGCTGCTGGCGATCCCGGGCATGAGCCTGGTCCAGGAGAAGCCGTACCCCGGTTACCGCTTCTTCGTGCTGAACTACACCCAGCCGATCGACCACCGGCACCCCTCCGCCGGGACGTTCGAGCAGCGCATCACGGTGCTGCACAAGGACGTGAGCCGGCCGACCGTCTTTTACACAAGCGGTTACAACGTCTCCACGAACCCGGGCCGCCGCGAGCCCACCCAGATCGTGGACGGCAACCAAGTCTCCTTGGAATACCGGTACTTCACCCCGTCCCGGCCCGCCGAGCCCGCCGACTGGAGCAAACTGACCATCTGGCAGGCCGCGAGCGACCAGCACCGCATCTTCGAGGCGCTGAAGCCGGTCTACTCCAAGAAGTGGCTCTCCACGGGCGGTTCGAAGGGCGGCATGACCGCCACGTACTACGAGCGCTTCTACCCGCGTGACATGGACGGCGTCGTCGCGTACGTGGCCCCCAACGACGTGGTGAACGACGAGGATTCGGCCTACGACCGGTTCTTCGCGACGGTCGGCACCAAGGAGTGCCGTGACCGGCTGAACGGGGTGCAGCGGGAGGCGCTGGTGCGCCGGGAGCCGCTGGAGAAGCGGTACGCGGCGTACGCGGCCGACAACGGGTACACCTTCACCACCGTCGGCAGCCTCGACAAGGCGTACGAGGCCGTCGTCCTGGACTACGTGTGGGGCTTCTGGCAGTACAGCCTGCTGTCCGACTGTGACACGATCCCGGCGGACGCGAAGAACGCGACCGACGACGAGATCTGGAACTCGGTCGACACGATCTCCGGCTTCTCCTTCTACACGGACCAGGGTCTCGACCAGTACACCCCGTACTACTTCCAGGCGGCCTCCCAGCTCGGGGCGCCCACCATCCACTTCCCGCACATCGAGCGGAAGTACGTCCGGTACGGGTACCAGCCGCCGTCGAGCTTCGTGCCGGCGAGCGTGCGCATCCCGAGGTTCGACCGGTTCGCGATGGCCGACGTGGACAACTGGGTGCGGCACAACGCCCGGCAGATGCTCTTCGTGTACGGCCAGAACGACCCCTGGGGCGCGGAGCGGTTCCGGGTCGGCAAGGGCACGAAGGACTCGTACGTGCTGACCGCGCCCGGGCTGAACCACGGCGCGAACGTCGCCGGTCTCGTCCCCGACGAGAAGGAGTTCGCCACGGCCCGCATCCTGGAGTGGGCGGGTGTCCCGGCCGGTGCCGTGGAGGCGGCGAAGCCGCTGGCGAGGTTCGACGCGAAGCTGGATGTACGGGACGTGGAGCGGGAGCCGGCGCTGCGTCCGTGACGGTGAGTACTGGACGGTGAGTACTACGGGATACCCGTAGTACCTGAGAGCCACCCCGACGGCCGACCGGCCCACATTCCGGTCGGCCGTCGTGTGTCGGGACTGACCGTCCGACCCTCTTGAACAACTTGTTCAACATAAGGAGTTGACGTCTCTTTGTTCAACTCCGATGCTGGAGCCATGACTTCGGATCCCTTCACCGCACCCGACCCCGAACAGGCCCGCGCCCAGCGCGTGTACCCCTCGCTCTTCCGGATAGCCGAACGGCATGCCGCCACGGAGGCGCAGCGTGCCCGGCAGACCAACCCCGCGATCCTCGCGCCGCACGAGGCGGTGCGGCTGGTGGCGTTCCTGCTCAGCGGGGCGGCACTGAAGGAGGACGGGGAGGCGGACGTCGACCGGGCCGACATCACCGCCGCGCTGACGCTTCTGCCGCTCGTGCGGGCCGAGTTGGACGAGTTGGAGGCCGGGCTCCTCCAGATGTCCCGGGGACGTGACATGACCTGGCAGGAGATCGCGTTCGGCCTCGGCCTGGGCACACCGCAGGCGGCCCGGCAGCGGTACGAGCGGCTGGCGAGCCGGGCGGAGGACGGGGGCGAGTAGGCGGACGTGAGCCTACCGGCCCGGCACGTCGACACCGTCCCCCCATCCAGCACGCCAACGCCGCCGCCAACTCCCCGTGGATCAGGCTCCGTTGCCCTCAGGGCCCGAAACGCTGCCCTCCGCTCGCCGGGCAACCATCAGGACAGGCACCCGACTTGGCGGCCCGTCAGCACAGGATCCAGCCCGACTTGACCTGGCCGCGCCCCACTTGCCCCTCCACCCGCACGCATCTGTGTCCCGCGTGGACCGTGACGGCCGGGGAGGTGCGGGTGTCGGTCCAGCCGCGGCGCACGGGGGCGTTGCCCCGGGCCTGGACGGTGACGGAGATGCTCTGCTTCACCCCGGGGCGTGCGGCGAGGGTGACCGCGCAGACGTACCCGGGGCGTTTGTAGACGAAGACCGTGCCGGTGGAGAAGGGGAGCGTGCGGACCTTGCGGCCGGAGCAGGCCGTGGGGACGGGTGGCTTCGCGGCCGTGCCGGGGGCCGCCGCCGCGACGGTCGGGGTCGCCAGGGCGAGCAGCCCCGACGCCGTGAGGACGGCCGTCACCAGTGCCAGTCGTCGTCGTGCCGCGCGTTTCTCCATGGTCCCCACCCGCGAGTCGTCCGCCCGTACTGATGTACGGACGCACGGCGTGTGTCGTACGGTTGCACGACCGTCACGAGAACACGGTGTTCCGGTTCCCTCACGTACCCCCTGAGGGGGACACCCGCGGCTCCCTCCGCCGGGGTAGGTCACGGGGACACGGCGTCGGCCGGTTCGCCGACGAACGTCCGCCACAGCACCGCGTACCGTCCGCCCCGGGCGAGGAGTTCCTCGTGCGTGCCGTCCTCCGCGACGCGTCCGTCGGCCATCACGACGACCCGGTCGGCGCGGGCCGCCGTGGTCAGCCGGTGGGCGACGACGAGGGTGGTACGGCGCCCCGCGAGCCGGTCGGTGGCCTGGTTGACCTGCGCTTCCGTGGCCAGGTCGAGGGCCGCCGTCGCCTCGTCGAGGAGCAGGACGTCGGGGTCGACGAGTTCGGCGCGGGCCAGCGCGACGAGCTGCCGCTGCCCGGCGGAGAAGTTGCGTCCGCGTTCGGCGACCTCGTGGAGGTAGCCGTTCTCCAGGGTGGCGATCATCTCGTGCGCCCCGACGGCCCGCGCCGCCGCCTCCACCTCGGCGTCGGTCGCCTCGGGCCGGCCGTACGCGATGGCGTCGCGGATCGTCCCCTGGAAGAGGTACGCCTCCTGGGGGACCACCCCGAGACGGTGGCGGTACGACGTGAGGTCCAGGTCGCGCAGATCGGTGCCGTCGGCCAGGACCCGCCCGGACGTCGGGTCGTAGAACCGGGCGACGAGCTTCACGAGCGTCGACTTCCCGGCGCCGGTCTCGCCGACGAACGCGACGGTCTGGCCCGCCGGGATCCTCAACGTGACGCCACCGAGGGCCTCTTCGTCGTCGGTGTAGGCGAAGTGGACGTCCTCGAAGGCGATTTCACCGCGCAGCGAGCGCACGCCGAGGGGTTCGTCGGCGGACTTCGTGGACGTCGGCTCCTGGAGCAACTCCTGGATGCGGCCCAGCGATACGGATGCCTGCTGGTAGCCGTCGAAGACCTGGGAGAGCTGCTGCACGGGCGCGAAGAACAGGTCGATGTACAGCAGGTAGGCGACGAGCGCGCCGGTCGTCAGCGTCGCCGCCTCCACCCGGCCCGCGCCCGCGACGAGGACGGCAGCGGCGGCGGCGGACGACAGGAGCTGCACGAAGGGGAAGTAGACCGAGATGAGCCACTGTCCGCGCACCCGGGCCTCGCGGTAGGAGGTGCTGCCCGCCGCGAACCGGGCCGCGCCGTCGTCCTCGCGCCGGAACGCCTGGACGATCCTGAGGCCGGCCACCGCCTCCTGGAGGTCGGCGTTGACGGTGGAGATCCGCTCCCGGGCCAGCTCGTAGGCGCGCACGCTCGCCCGCCTGAAGTAGTACGTGGCTACCACCAACGGGGGAAGGGTCGCGAAGACGACCAGCGCGAGCTGCACGTCGATGACGACGAGGGCGACCATGATCCCGAAGAAGGTGACGACGGAGACGAACGCGGTGACGAGCCCGGTCTGCAGGAACGTCGACAGGGCGTCCACGTCCGTCGTCATCCGGGTCATGATCCGGCCGGTCAACTCCCGTTCGTAGTAGTCGAGTCCGAGCCGCTGGAGCTGGGCGAAGATCTTCAGCCGCAGGGTGTAGAGGACGCGTTCGCCGGTCCGCCCGGTCATCCGGGTCTCGCCGATCTGCGCGGCCCACTGCACGAGCACCGCGAGGAGCGCGAGGAGCGACGCCGCCCACACCGCGCCGAGCGCCGCCTCGGTGACGCCGCTGTCGATGCCGTGCCGGATCAGGACCGGCAGCAGCAGGCCGACGCCCGCGTCCGCGGCGACGAGTCCGAGGCTGATGAGCAGCGGCGTGCGGAATCCGCGCAGCAACTGCCGTAGTCCGTAGGACTGTTCGGGGGTGACGGCGCGTGCCTCGTCGATGCCGGGGGTGTCGGTCGCCGGGGGCAACGCCTCGACCTGGGCCAGGAGTTCAGGGGTGGAGGGGGCGCCCGAGAGGGCCGCGTCGGCGGTGCCGCGCTCCCCCGCCCACAGCCGGGGTGTGATGCCGCGCTCGGCGTCGAACTCGGCGTCCAGTTCGTCGCGGACGGTCGTGTCCTCGACGGTCGAGGCGGGCTGGGTGTGGCCGGGGCTGACGCCGCCGAGGCCGTCGGGGTCGGTCAACAGGCGCCGGTACAGCGGGGATCGGCGTTCCAGCTCGTCGTGCGTGCCGATGTCGGCGAGGCGTCCGGCGTCCAGGACCGCGATGCGGTCGGCGAGGTTCAGGGTGGAGCGGCGGTGGGCGATGAGCAGGGTCGTACGGCCGCTCATGACCTGGGCGAGCGCCTCGTGGATCTCGTGTTCGACGCGGGCGTCGACGGCCGACGTCGCGTCGTCGAGGACGAGGAGGCGGGGGTCGGTGAGGATGGCGCGGGCGAGGGCGACGCGCTGGCGCTGGCCGCCGGAGAGGGTGAGGCCGTGTTCGCCGACCTTGGTGTCGTACCCGAGAGGGAGGTCGCTGATGAAGCCGTGGGCCTGGGCGGCGCGGGCGGCGGTCTCGATCTCGGCGTCGGTGGCGTCGGGACGGCCGTAGGCGATGTTGCGGCGGACGGTGTCGGAGAAGAGGAAGGAGTCCTCGGGTACTAGTCCTATGGCGGTACGCAGCGAGTCGTACGTGAGTTCCCGGACGTCGTGGCCGCCGATCAGGACGGCGCCGCGGGTGACGTCGTAGAACCGCGGCAGCAGCAGCGACAGGGTGGATTTCCCGGAGCCTGAGGCGCCGACGATCGCGAGGGTTTCCCCGGGGCGGATCTCGAAGCTGAGGCCGTCGAGAACGGGGCGTTCGTCGTCGTAGCCGAAGGTGACGTCGTCGAACTCGACGGTGGCCGGGGCGTCGGCGGGCAGTTCCTTGGTGCCCTCGCGCATGGTCGGCTCGGTGTCGATGAGTTCGAGGACGCGCTCGGTGCCGGCGCGGGCCTGCTGGCCGACGGTCAGGACCATCGCCAGCATCTTGACGGGGCCGACGAGTTGGGCGAGGTAGGTGGAGAACGCGACGAACGTGCCGAGGGTGATGTGGCCGCGGACGGCGAGCCAGCCGCCGAGGGCCAGCATCGCGACCTGGCCGAGCGCGGGGACGGCCTGAAGGGCGGGCGTGTAAAGGGAGTTGAGGCGGATCGTGCGCAGCCGTCCGGCGAACAGGCGGCGGCCGACCTCGCGCAGTTTGCCGGTCTCCTGGTCCTCCTGCCCGAACCCCTTCACCACGCGGACGCCGCTGACGGCGCCGTCGACGACTCCGGCGACGGCGGCGGCCTGGGCCTGCGCGTACCAGGTCGCCGGGTGCAGCCGGCGGCGGCTGCGGCTCGCGATCCAGATCAGGGCGGGGCCGACGGCGAGGGCGACGAGGGTGAGCGGGACCGACAGCCAGGCCATGATCACGAGGGAGATCACGAACAGGGCGATGTTGCCGATCGTCATCGGCAGCATGAAGAGGAGGCCCTGGATGAGCTGGAGGTCGCTGGTCGCCCGGCCGACGACCTGGCCGGTGGACAGCTCGTCCTGGCGGCGGCCGTCGAGGCGGGTGATCGTCCCGTACATCTCGGTGCGCAGGTCGTGCTGGACGTCGAGGGCCAGGCGGCCCCCGTAGTACCTGCGTATGTACGTGGTGACGTACACCAGGAGAGCTGCCCCGAGCAGGGCGCCCGCCCAGGGGGCCATCGAGCGCGTGTGGTCGCCGATGACGTCGTCGATGATCACCTTCGTGATCAGCGGGACGACCGCCATGACCGCCATACCCGCCAGGGACGAGCCGAGGGCCAGGAGCGTGTCCTTCGGATACCGCCAGGCGTATCCCGCCAGCCGCCGTGCCCATCCCCGTTGCGCTGCCACGCGGTGTCCTCCTGCAAGAAACGAATGCTTTCCCGGAAGGCACCAACGCGGACAGAGCCGGATTTCATCCCGCCGCAACAATTCCAGCGGCGATCTCCTCCTCCTTCACGTTCTCCTCCGCTGTGCGGCCGGACAGGCAGAAGACCGTGCAGCCCGCCGCGATCACGGCGGCGACGTACCAGTTCAGCCCCGGCAAACCGAGCGAGCCCGAGAGGTCGAAGAGCACGCCCGCGAGCAGCGAGCCCGCCATGTTCCCGGCGCTGCGGAAGAAGTGCATGGCGCCCATCGCCTTGGCGAGCCGGTCCTCGGGCACCTTCCGCGCCACCCACATGTCGAACGAAGGCACGAAGAGGATGTCGCCGAGGACGACGACGAGGCACCCGGCGAAGACCCAGGGCACGCCGCGTCCCACACCGAACGCGAGGAAGGCGAGGGTCATGCCGGTCAGCCCGACGGCCATCACGGTGCCCGGCTCCAGGCGCTTGATCAGGACCTTGAACAGGGGGTACTGGAGTACTAGTACCACCAGACCCGTGATCCAGAAGGGCGACGAGGGGGCCCACTCGGAGGCGTACTTCTCCATGTGGAGCGGGATCCCGACGACAAATCCGATCGACAGGAACCAGAACACGGCCGAGAGCAGGAAGTAGCGGGTGGCTCCGCGCACCTCGATGCCCTTGAAGACGGCGGTGCTGAAGACCGGCGGCTTCGGCGTCGTACCCGTAGTACTTTCGTCGCTCTCCGTAGGGGCTGTGGGGGCCGCGAAGCCGTCGCGCGGGATGAACGCGGACGACGCCAGGCAGAAGCCGATGAAGATCGCGAAGACGACGGAGAACAGGGTGCGCAGGTTCAGGTCGACGACGAGGCCGCCGATCAGCGCTCCGCCGAGGAGACCGACCTGGGCGGCCATCTGGAACGTCGAGAACGCCTTGGGTCGCTCGTCGTCCGGGTAGGAGACGAGGATGTTCTTGAGGCCGGGGAAGGCGGTGCCCGAGCCGAAGCCGATGAACAGGGCGAGTGCGCTGTAGGCGGCCACCCCGTCGGCGAAACCCATCGCGCCGAGCGCCGTCGCCTCCAGTGCCGTCCCCGCGAAGACCGCTCCGCGGATGCCGATCCGGGCCGCGGCCCCCTCGTAGAAGAAGGTCGCGGCGAGCCGACCGACGTACGTCATGCACATCACGACACCGGCCCAGATGCCGCTGTCGGTGCCGCCGAGGGAGGCGACGAGCACCGGGAACCAGATGTAGTTGCCGATGTGGGCGAGGAAGATGCCGGCGTTGACGCCGATCAGCGCCCGCCTGCGTTCGGGGGTCACGGGGATGCCTTTCTGCCGGTCTCCGCGGCGGCGCGGAGCGCGGTGATCGCCTCGGCGAGAGCGGGGCGGTGGAGAGCGCCGCGCACGGTCGTGCGCGGCGGCAGGGCCGTCAGGGGTACTAGGGGGTTGATCAGGTTGTACGCGGCGGGCGCGGCGGCCCTTAGGGGATGCGCCCCCGAGGTGTCGCCGCTCAGCTCGTCGAAGCAGCGCCGTCCGGCGACGGTCGCCCGGCTGCGCAGCGGCTCTTCGCGGGGACGGCACTGGAGGCGACGGCGCTCGACGCGGTGACCGCGTACCCGCAGTGGACGATCTCGGGGTGGGGCCGGGGTGAACCCGTACGACCCGCCTCGGTGGTGACGCCGTGGGCGCTGTCGGGGTCCAGGCTCGGGATCGCCACGTCGGCGACGGTCGTACGGGCACGGGCACGGGCACGGGTACGGGTCACCGCGCGACCTCGGCCTTCAAGCGCACTCGAAGTTGCTGCGCGAGAGGCGGGTGACGGCGACGCCGGGCTCTTCTTGTGGGCGAGGTCGCCGCGGAAGCCGGCAGGGTCCCCCCGGCCGCGGGCCGCGCACTCGGTGATCTCGCCCTTTTCCCAATCGGCCTGCATCTCGAATTCGATGCCACGGACGAGGTACTTGGGGGCTGCCACGGCAAGGGGCATCGACAACACTCCTTTGATTTCCGGTAAAACCTGTCGACAGGCATGCGGAATTTTCCATGCGGCGGTAAACGCGCACCGGAAATTCTCCGAATTGGGCGACAGGAACTGCCTTTTGAGGGATCGTCAGCACTCTGCCCCGGCCGACTCGGCACCGGCGGTCACGACGGCGAGGACGCCGAACTGGCTGGCGAGCCCGCGGGCCAGGACGACGTCTTCATTCTCGATCCCCCTGTTGAATTCGGGCGGCCACCCTCGGGTGCCACCCGCTCACAGAAAGACTGCCCTCTGCGACAAGGTTGCCGAAAGACTCGGCAGGGTTCATGATCGTGCGTTGCAGATGCCAGAAGGGGACACGGGGATGTGCGGCAAAACAGGCATGGACGGAGCGGGACTTCAACCGGAACTCTGTTCCGCGGGAATCACGTTCTACCGGAACGCGGTACGGCAGGGCAGGGCCGGCCGGGACGGGGTACCGGAATGTCTGGAGTCCCTCGGCCTGCTGACACCCGCCGTGGACGACCCGGAGGCCGTAGTACCCGTACCCCCTGAGATGGCCACGGTCGCTTTGACCCGGCCGCTGGAGGAGCAAGTCCTCCAGCGGCAGCAGGAGATGGCCGCCATCCGGACGACGATGATGCAGGTGCAGAGTGTCTACCGGGATCTCCAGGGACGTGACGGCGGGTCCGTGCAACCGCTGACCGGGGAGTCGGTGATCATCGCCGCGATCGACGAGGCGGTCCGCCGCACCCGGGTCGAGGCGCTCTCCGCGCACCCCGGCGGCGGCCGTCCGCAGCGCGCTCTCGTCCAGGCGCTGCCGCTCGCGCTGGAGGCCCGCGAGCGGGGTGTCCGGCAGCGCCGGCTGTACCAGCACACCGTCCGCACGCACGGTCCCACCCTCGACTACATCAGGGCCGTCACCGACGTCGGCGTCGAAGTCCGCACCGTGGACGAGGTGTTCGACCGGCTGCTGGTGTACGACCGGTCGGTGGCGTTCATCCCCGACGCCGAGAAGCCGCACCGCGACCACGCGCTGCGCGTGACCGATCCGGGTGTCGTGCACTTCCTGGTCTCGGTGTTCGAGCACGCCTGGGAGCGTGCGCAGGCCGTCGTCTACGCGGACGACCAGCAGCGTCCGCGGCTGCTCACCGACGAGACACGTCTACGCGTGTTGCGCCTGATGGTCGACGGCTGCACGGACGCGGCGATCGCGACCAGGCTGGGCATGAGCACACGCAGCGTCGCCAGCCACCTCAAGAAGGTCTCGGACATACTGGGCAGCAGGAGCAGGGCGCAGTTGGCGTACCTGACGGCGCGGAGCGGGCTGCTGGACGAGCCCGTAGGGGACGAGCCGTAGGGGGCGCGGCCTCAGCACACCCTCACCCTCAGGTAGTAGAACCGCGTCGTCTGAACCGCGTTCTGGTTGTCGTCACTGACCAGCGTCACCCGCAGCCGCCCACCGGCCACGCCGGTGACGGCCATGCCCTCGATGTTGTCGAGCAGCGGGTTCGGCTGGGGCTGCTTCGCGGTGGCACCGAGGCTCGGGCAGTCCGCGATGTCGGCGAGGAGCGTCTTGCGGACGACCCTCACCTCGGGCTGCCCGGTGAGGTACTCCACACCGCTGGTGTCCGTCGCGCGGCGCGGGTCGGCGAGGTAGAGGCGGACCGTGTTGCCGACGCCGGAGGTGAACCCCCGCTCCAGGACGAGGAGTTGTCCGTCGGGCAGCGCCTGCACCTCGGGCACACCGAGGCCGGCGTCGGTCCGGTACGCGTACTGCGCGCCGAGCGCGAAGCCCTTGCCGTGCCGCTTCCAGGTCTGGAACCGGACGGTCCCGGCGGCGTCGCCGCTGAGCGCGTACTCCATGGACGCCAGCAGCGTCCGGCCGCCGTCCGCCCAGGTCAGCCCCTCGAAGGTGCCGTTGGACACGGCACGCCCGGCGGGCGCGACCTGGAGTGCGGCGGGGACGGGCAGCCGGTCGAGGACGCGGCCCGCACGGTCGTAGCGGCGTACCGACGGCTCGGTCTCGGAGGTGATCAGCCGGGTGCCGTCCCGGTCGATGACGAGCCCCTCGGAGTCGAGGGCCGTGCCCTTCTCGTCTGCGAGCTGAACGACTTTGCGGGGCTGGAGAGTTCGCCGGTCGAGGGAGAAGAGGGCCGACCGGTCGGAGAGGGCGGCGAGAGTGCCGTCCGGATCGAGGGCGAGCGCGGAGAAGTTGCCCGCGAAGGTGCCGTCGTACGTCGTCTTGTCGAGGGAGTCGGAGAAGCCGTCGATGGCGACAGCGGGCGAACAGGCTTTGGCGTCCGCCGAGTTGACGGCCGCGGCCGGGCCTGCGGCGGTCAGTGTGGTGGCCGCCGCCAAGCCGGCGGTGAGGGTCGCGAGTACGGTTCTCAGGCGCATGGACGGCACCGTAGGACGAGCCGGTGTCGTCCGGGAGAACGGCACGCCAAGAGCGCCGGTTTCAGGACGCCTTGAGGGCCGCGTGGATCACCTTGGCGACGCCCTGGATGGTCGTGATCCCGTAGTTCATGGTGCTGTTGCCGGTGGTGAGCACGGTCATCGTGTAGTCGTGCCCGCCGCCCGTGAAGGTGCCGACGCTGTGCACGCGCCAGGTGTTGTCGGTCGTCCGCTGGAGCCAGCCGTTCTTGACGCGGACGGCGACACCCGCCGGTGCGCCGTAGGGGGTTCCCCAGCGCTGGGACGAAATCACCTTGCTCATCAGGTCGTTGGCGTAGGCGCGGGAGGCGTCGGTGAGGACGGTGTTCTTCGCGTGCAGCAGCTTCAGGAGCTTCTGCTCGTCGGTGACCGTGATCTGGGTGAGGCCCCAGTAGCCGTTCGCGCCCGGCTTCGTCTGGGTCATCGCGGCGGCCTTGAGGAAGTTGCTCACCTTGGTGACGCCGAGCTGCTTCCACAGGGTGCTGGTGGAGGCGTTGTCCGACTTGGTGATCATCGCGGTCGCGAGGGACTTCTCGCGGGCGGTGAGGGAGCGCTTCGACTTCTGCGCGTCCCAGAGAAGGGTGGAGAGAACGGTTACTTTGACGACGCTCGCCGAGTCGTAGGCCGAGGAGGCGCGCAGGGTGCAGTTGGTGCCGGTCGTACGGTCGTAGAGGCCGACGGCGACGGTGCCCTTGCGGGAGGCGAGCGCGGCGGTGATGTCCTTCTTGAGTTTGGTCGCGAGGGCCGCCTTGGACGACGTGCACGTCACGGCGGGCGCGGCTGCCGAGGCCGGGGCGACGGCGGTTATGAGCAGGCCGGTACCGAGGGCGGCGACGAGGGCCGCTCTGGCACGTCTGGAAGTCGACTGAGTCATACCAGGGTTGACTCATACGTTCGAGTCGACGGTTGCACGGGCGATCGAAACATTTGGACAACGGTTGCACAACGCGTTACCGCCCCCTTGCCCTGAACCGGCCCCGCGCTCCACGGCTCAAGCACCCCACACTCGGTCAACTCGCGTAGATCACCACCGATTTGCCTTTTCTTGACACCGAACAGACATGCCGGATTCATTTACATGACCTCATGTGCATGTCACTCTCGCCCTGTTGCCCCCCACTCAACACGCGTAGACAGGACACTCCTTATGCTGGCGACACGCATACGCCGCCGCTGGAAGCCGGTGGCTCTGACGACCGCAGCGGTTCTGGTGGGCCTCGCCGTCCCCGCCGTGACGGCGACCCCCGCCTCCGCCACGACCACCGCGTACGACTCGACGTACTACAAGAACGCGGTCGGCAAGACGGGTTCGAGCCTGAAGTCCTCGCTGCACACGATCATCAGCAGCCAGACGAAGATCTCGTACTCGGCCGTGTGGAACGCGCTCAAGGCGACCGACCAGGACCCGAACAACAGCGACAACGTGATCCTGCTCTACAGCGGCGTCTCGCGCAGCAAGTCGCTCAGCGGCGGCGACACCGGCGACTGGAACCGTGAGCACGTATGGGCCAAGTCGCACGGCGACTTCGGTGAGGTGACCGGCCCCGGCACCGACCTGCACCACCTGCGCCCGGCGGACGTCAGGGTCAACAGCACCCGGGGGAACCTGGACTTCGACAACGGCGGCAGCGCCGTCACGGGCGGCGGTGGCAGCAAGGTCGATTCGGACTCCTTCGAGCCGCGCGACGCGGACAAGGGCGACGTCGCCCGCATGATCCTCTACATGGCCGTCCGCTACGACGGCGGTGACGGCTTCGCCGACCTGGAGCCGAACGAGAGGGTCAACAACGGCAGCAACCCGTTCATCGGCAAGCTGTCCGTCCTCAAGGCGTGGAACGAGCAGGACCCGCCGAGCGCCTTCGAGGAGCGCCGCAACCAGGTCATCTACGACACGTACCAGCACAACCGGAACCCGTTCATCGACCACCCGGAGTGGGTCGAGGCGATCTGGTAGCAACCGGTACCGGCAACACGGGCCTGGGCCCTCCCTCGTCTCGGGGGAGGGCCCGTCCCATGCGCCGGCCACATCTCAAGAAATCCCCGACTGCCCTTTCAGGAAAGGAAGTTGGCCTTCCGCCACCGGGCAACGGATCATGGGCGGAGCGGCCGAGCGGGAGGGGACGGGACGACGGTGAGCTATGCCCTGGAGATGAGCACGGGGGACATGCGCCAGGTGGTGCGGCTGCTGACGGCGGTGGAGCGGACGCCGGAGCAGGAGGAGCACCTCGGCAAGGTGCGGGAGCGCTGCAAGACCCTGGACGTCAGACTTCAGAGCCAGGGCGTCGACTTCGAGGTGCCGGTGATCCGCGCGCTGGAGGAGCTGATCGACGGCGCCCCGTCCCGGCACATGTGCCCGTCGTACACGTACGCCTTCCACGAGGTCGTGACGTCCTGCTTCTCGTACACCACCGACCTGGGCATCTGGCGCCGTATGTCGTGGTTCCAGACGGTCTCCAACGACCTTGCGCGCAACGGGGTTTCACCCGACCTCCTGCCCGAGGCGTTCCTCTTCTCCGGCCCGCCTCTCCCCCTCCCCCGCACCGGCGACGCCCACCCCCGGATCGGCACCCTCTCCATGCGCCGGGCCGCCGAGGCCGCGACCGCGTACACCGCCGTCCTGGACCGGGTCCACCCCGACTGCCAGGACACGGTCCGCCGCTTCACCGAGGCGTTCCGCTTCGAGGTGGACGACTGGCGGCCCCGCTCGACGGCGGACACCCTCTTCTTCTGGTTCGACTGAACCCCTCCGGTCCGGCCGGGTTCCTCCGGTCCGGCCGGCCAAAGCCCTAGGCTCACTCCATGATCGCCGACCTGGAGTGCGTGGTCCTGGACTGCCCCGCCCCCGCCGAACTCGCCGTCTTCTACCACGCGTTGCTCGGCGGTACGGTCGACCGCCCGGACCCGCGCTGGTCGCTGGACGAGGACTGGTCCACGCTCCACACCCCGTCCGGCCTGGTCCTGTGCTTCCAGCGCGTCCCGGACCACCGCCCCCCGACCTGGCCGGACCCGGACCGCCCCCAGCAGCTCCATCTCGACTTCGGCGTCGACGACTTGGACGAGGCGCAGGCCCAACTCCTCGCCCAGGGAGCCGAGATCCTCGACTCCGGCTCACCGGACCGCAGTTGGCGCGTCTACGCGGACCCGGCGGGTCATCCCGTGTGCCTGGTCCGCCGACGCCACGCCTGACGCCACTCCCGGCGTCATGTCAGGCCGCCACCGCCTCCACCGCCGACAGCACCGTCTCCGTCGGGATCACCCGCGCCAACTTCAGCCCCGCCGCCTCGAACAGCGCCGCGAAGTCACTGGCAGTGCGCTCCCGGCCGCCGAGGGACGCCATCATCATGATGTCGAGGGTCTTGGACTGGTGGGGTGCGTTGCCGGGCGGGACGACGGCGTCGAGGACGAGGACCCGGCCACCCTGGCGCAGGGCGCGGCGGCAGTGGGTGAGCAGGGTGACGCAGTCGTCGTCGGCCCAGTCGTGGGTGATGCGCTTCATCATGATGACGTCGCCGGCGGGCACGCCGGTGAAGAAGTCGCCGTCCTCCAGGGCCCAGCGTCCGGCGATCTCCTCGTCCCCGGCCAGCCGGTGGCCCGCGAGGACGTGCGCGCGGTCGTACAACACCCCTTCCAGTCCTGGATTCTGACGGAGCGTCTCCTGGAGGAGGCCGCCGTGACCGCCACCCACGTCGACGACCGTCCCGGTGGCCGGGAAGTCGTACGCGGCGGCGATGACCGCGTTCTCGGGGTCGGACATCGCGGCCATGCCGACGTGGAAGACGGCGGCCGTCCGCTCGTCCCGCGCGAAGTGCTCGAAGAACGGCATCCCGAACATCACGTCGAACGCGGGCAGTTGACCGGTGAGACAGCCGGCCAGCTCGCCGGCGGGCTGCCACATGCTCCGGTCCGTGATCATCTGGACGGCGCTCCGCGCGGAGCCCGGCACGTCGCCGCGCAGCGCCTGCCCCGCCTCGGTCAGGGTGAACGCGCCGCGCGTGTCCTCCTCGACGATGCCCCGGGTCGCGAGCAGCCGCAGCACACGGTAGAGCCCGCGCTCGTCCGCGCCGGTCGCGACGGCGAGCTGGGCCGGGGTACGGGGGCCGTCGGCGAGGTGGTCGGCGACCCCGGTCTCGGCCGCCGCGCGCAGGGCGGCGGGGTGGAGGAAGCCGAGCGCCTCGTCGATGAGGAAGGCGGCGGAACGGCGCAGGGCCTCGCTCTCCTGGTCCTTGTCCGTTCCGGTTCCCCGACCAGCTTCGCCCTGCCGCATACCGTCCTCCTCATACCGAAAGCCCAAAGTAACCCTCTCGGCACTCAGAGTGACAGATCATGGGGGTGATGCGGAACGCCCGAAAGAGCCAACCTCTCTCGTGTCCCTACAGATGCGTCGGCGCGAACATCCGCAGCACCGCCGGCAGCACCACCACCGAAGGACCGGGCTGCGCAAGGGACTTGGCGAGATCCTCGGCGAGCGTCGCCGGCGTGGTCCGCACCCCGGGCACCCCGAACGACTCGGCCAGCGCCACGAAGTCGGGACGGGCCAGCTCGGTCCCGGTGGCCTCGCCGAACGCGTCGGCCATGTACTCCCGCAGGATGCCGTACCCGCCGTCGTCGACGATGAGCCAGGTCACGTCGTACCCGTACTGCCGGGCCGTGGCCAGCTCGGCGATCGAGTAGAGCGCGCCGCCGTCCCCGGACACCGCGAGGACGGGCCGGGTCGGATCGGCGGCGGCGGCGCCGAGCGCGGCCGGGAACGCGTACCCGAGTCCCCCGGCGCCCTGGGCGGAGTGCATCAGGTTGGGGGCGCCCGCGTCGAACCCGGCCCACGCCCAGTACGCGAGGATCGTCATGTCCCAGAACGACGCGGCCTTCTTCGGCAGCGCGCGCCGGACGGACGCCAACACGTCCTGTTCCAGGCCGAGTTGCTGACCGGCGAGCCGCTCCCCCACCTTCGCGAGCAACTCCCTTACCCGCTCCGGCGCCCCCGGATCGTCCCGGTCGTCGACCGTTTCGAGGAGCGCCTGCACCGCGAGCCGCGCGTCGGCGTGGATGCCGAGCGCCTGGTGGTTCGACTCCAGCTTGCCGAGGTCCGCCTCGACCTGGACGACCCGGCCGCGCGGCCTGAACGTGTGGTAGTTGGAGGAGAGTTCACCGAGCCCGGAACCGATGACGAGCAACACGTCGGCATCTTCGAGGAGTTCGGTGGTGTGCCGGTCCTCCATCCACGACTGGAGGGACAGCGGATGGTTCCAGGGGAACGCGCCCTTGCCGCCGTACGTCGTCACGACCGGCGCCGAGAGCCGCTCGGCGAGCTTCCGAAGCTTCCCGGAGGCGTCCGCGCGGACGACGCCCCCGCCGGCGACGATCACCGGACGCTCGGCGCGGGAGAGCAAGTCGGCGGCGAAAGCGGTGAGTTCGGGCCGTGGCGCCAGCTCCTCCGGGGTCGCGTCGACGCCGGTGACGACGGGGAGCGCGGCCGGGGCGAGCAGGATGTCCTGCGGGATCTCCACCCACACGGGTCCGTGCGGCGCGGTCAGTGCCGACCGCCAGGCGTCCGCGATCGCCGAGGGGATCTGGGACTGGCTGCGGACGGCGTGGACGGACTTCACGACTCCCCTGAACGAGGCTGCCTGGTCCGGGAGTTCGTGGAGGTAGCCGTGGCGTCCGCCGCCGAGGCCGGCACGCGGGACCTGACTACAGACCGCCAGCACGGGAGCCGACGCCGCTGCCGCCTCCTGGAGCGCGGCGAGCGACGTCAGCGCACCCGGACCGGTCGACAGCAGCAGCGGGGCCACCTCGCCCGTGACCCGCCCGTAGGCGTCGGCCGCGAACCCGGCGTTGTTCTCCACCCTGAGACCGACATACCTGAGAGTGGACCGGCGCAGCGCGTCGAACATGCCGAGCGCGTGCTGTCCCGGCAGTCCGAAGACGGTCGTCGCGCCGAGCCCGGAAAGCGTTTCCACAACCAGGTCCCCGCCGATCCGCCCGGCGGGAGGGTTCAGCGCGGCCTCGGTCTGGGCCGCCGTGGGACGCAGGACGAGGTCATGGTCGTGAGTCACTGTGCGCGGGCCTCGGCAATCTGGCGGGACATGAGGGTGACCAGCTCGTACGCCGTGTGGGAGGCGGCGACGGAGGTGATCTCGGCGTGGTCGTAAGCCGGAGCAACCTCTACCACATCGGCGGAAACGAGGTTGCACCCGGACAGCCCGCGCAGAATCTCAAGGAGCTCCCGGGACGTCATACCTCCGGCCTCAGGGGTACCCGTACCCGGCGCGTGCGCGGGGTCGAGGCAGTCGATGTCGATCGACACGTACAGCGGCCGGTTCCCCACCCGCTGCCTCAGCTGGTCGGCGACCTCGTCGACGCCGCGCCGCATGACGTCGGCGGAGGTGACGATGCCGAAGCCCATCTTCTCGTCGTCGGTCAGGTCTTGCTTGCCGTACAGCGGCCCCCGGGTGCCGACGTGGGAGAGCGCCGACGTGTCGAGGATGCCCTCCTCGACGGCGCGGCGGAACGGGGTGCCGTGCGTGTACTCGGCGCCGAAGTAGGTGTCCCAGGTGTCGAGATGGGCGTCGAAGTGCAGCAGGGCGACCGGGCCGTGCTTCTTCGCGACGGCCCGCAGCAGCGGCAGCGCGATGGTGTGGTCGCCGCCCAGGGTCATCAACCGGGCGCCGCTGTCGAGGAGTTGGCCGGCCGCCGCCTCGACCGTCTCGACGGCCTCGTTGATGTCGAACGGGTTGACGGCGATGTCGCCGCCGTCCGCGACCTGCGCGAGCGCGAACGGCGAGGCGTCCTGCGCCGGGTTGTACGGCCGCAGCAGCCGCGACGCCTCCCGGATCGCGTTGCCGCCGAACCGCGCCCCCGGCCGGTAGGAGACGCCGGAGTCGAACGGCACGCCCACGACGGCGACATCGGCCTTGCCGCCGACCTCATCGAGCCTCGGCAGCCGTGCGAACGTCGCGGGTCCGGCGTAGCGGGGGATCCGCGAGGAGTCGACGGGTCCGCGCGGCGTCTCGTGCTCAGCCATGGTCAAGTTCCTTCTTCCTCACGCCTGTCGGCGTTTCCTTCACACGCCTGTCGGCGTTTTCCTGAATGCCTTCTACGACGAGGTCGTCGCCGTACGAAGCTGTCGGTCCGTCAGTTCCGTGCCGTGCCCGGCCAGTCGCTCGCGCCAGGCGGCGAGGACGGCCGCGTCGGTCGGCGGGGTCGCGAGCGAGACGACGGCGTAGGCTGCGAGGGACGCCAACAGGCCGTAGTACACAGGCTCGTTGGCGAGGATCCCGTAGGACGCCATCAGCGCGATCACCGAACCGCCGCCGACC
The DNA here is from genome assembly GCF_054880855.1 of Streptomyces sp. S6. NCBI lineage: Bacteria > Bacillati > Actinomycetota > Actinomycetes > Kitasatosporales > Streptomycetaceae > Streptomyces > Streptomyces sp. S6. The sequence goes on from NZ_JBTYMC010000017.1 coordinate 20,327, forward strand.
ACGACCGAGGCCAGCGCGCCGTGCACGGTCCCCCGCTTCCACAGCAGCCCGCCGAGGATGGGGACGAGAAGACCGCCGACGAGCAGGTTGTAGGCGACGGTGAGCGCCTCCACCACGTTGTTGAGCGCCACCGCCGTACCGATCACGGCGACGCCCATGACCAGGATGAACAGCCGGTTGTCGCGGACCTCGTCACCGCTCTCGCCCTCACCGGCCCGGCCCCGCAGCCGCGCCCAGATGTCGTTGTTCGCCACCGTCGCGCAGGCGATGAGCGCGCCGGACGACGTCGACATCACCGCCGCGAGCGCCGCCGCCAGCACCAATCCGCGTACACCGACGGGGAGTTCGTCCTTCACGATCGTCGCGAAGGCGTCGTCCGCCGAAGTCAGGTTCGGATACAGCACCTTGGCCGCCGTGCCGATGACGGCGCCCGCGACGGCGTACGCGAGGCAGTACGAACCCGCCACCGTGCCGCCCCACTTGGCGGTGCGGTCGCTCTTGGCGGTGAACACGCGCTGCCAGATGTCCTGGCCGATCAGCATGCCGAAGGTATAGATGAGGACGTACGTGAAGACGGTCTCGCCGCCGATGCCCAGCGGGTCGAAGTACGACGTCGGCAACTCGTCGCGCATGGCGGCGAATCCGCCCGCCTTGACGACCGCGATCGGCAGCAGGAGCAGCAGCACGCCGATCGTCTTGACGACGAACTGCACCATGTCCGTCAGGGTGATGGACCACATCCCGCCGAGGGTGGAGTAGGCGACGACGATCGAGCCGCCGAGGACGATCGCGAGGGTGCGGTCCATGTCGAAGAGGACGTCGAAGATCGTGGCGTAGGCGATGGTCGAGGTGACCGCCAGCATCAGGGTGTAGGCCCACATCACCACCCCCGAGACGATCCCGGCCCCGCCGCCCCCGTACCTCAGGTCGAGCATCTCGGAGACGGTGTACACCTTGAGGCGGGCGATACGGGCGGAGAAGAAGACGCTCAGGGCTAGCAGGCCGAGGCCGATGGTGAAGACCATCCACGCGCCGGAGAGGCCGTACTTGTACCCGAGACCTACGCCGCCGATGGTGGACGCGCCGCCGAGGACGATCGCCGCCATCGTCCCGGAGTACATCACAGGGCCGAGCCGGCGCCCGGCGACCAGGAACTCACTCTTGGAGCGGGCGCGGCGCATGCCCCACCAGCCCATGGCCAGCATCCCGGCCAGGTAGACGACGATCACGGTGTAGTCGACGGCCATGGAATCCCTCACTCAGGCTGCGCGCCCGGGGGCGCTCGTTGTCGCCGTGCGGGTGACGGACTACGACATTAGGTGGCCGGAAAGAGACTGCGAAGTGTACGTTTCCCACACCGTCACGGTATGGGATGGAGGAAACGCACATGCATGGCGAACCGTCGGCCACTCCAACGCCTCCCCCGACCCCGGCGCTCCCGCCCACCCCGCCCGTCCCCCTCGCCGCGCTCCTGGCCCGCGAGGACCTCGCCCTGCGCCAGATCGCCGGCCCCACCGACCCGGCGACGGTCCTGTACGGCGCCCTCACCTCCGAGATGGCCGACCCCTACCCGTACCTCCTGGGGGGTGAGCTGCTCCTGACGGCGGGCGTGCACATCTCGGAGGCGGCGGGGGCGGGGACGTACTTCGACGACTACGTCTCCCGGGTGATCGCGGCGGGCGGCGTGGCTCTCGGGTTCGGAGTCGCCCCCGTCCACGACACGGTCCCCCGAGCCCTGGTCGCCGCCTGCGAGTCGTACGGGTTGCCCCTGATCGAGGTCCCTGAGGAGACGACGTTCGCGGCGGTCGCCCGCGCGATGTGGCAGCTCATGGAGCGGGCCCGCACCTCGGAGCTGCGCCGCGTGACGGAGGCCCAGCAGAGTCTCACGGCAGCGGCCTCCCGCCCCGACCCGATCCCGGCGGTGCTGCGGCAGCTCGCCCAGCGGACGGGCGGCCGGGCGGTGCTGTTCGGCCCGGACGGGACGGAGATCGCGGCGGCGGGGTCACTGACCGGAGCCTCCGGAACCGGCGAGGCCTCCAGGACGGGCAGCGCCCCCGGAACCGGCGAGGCCTCCGGAGCCGGCGGAGCCTCCAGCACCCGCATCGACGACGCCCTCTCCGCGCTCGCCCACCTCGTCACCACTCGCACCTCGGCGACAGCCACCGACACGGACCCCGCGACGGGGTTGCACCTGACGGCGTACGCCTTGAGTGCTACGGGTACTACGGGCACCCCGCCCACCCCAGGCACCCCCCACCGCCCCCACGCCCTGACCACCGCCTCCCCCCACCGCACCCCCGCCGACCACACCATCACCTCCGTCGCCGCCGTCCTCCTCACCCTCCTCACCGACGGCCGCCAGACCGCCCCCGAGGCGTCCCGTACGACCTCCCTCGTCCGCCTCCTGCTGGGCGCGAGCCCCGAAGACGTCGCCCCCCTCCTCGCCCCCGGCGCCGCCCCCGCCCGGTGGATCGTGGTGCACGCGCGCCGGGTGAGCCCCGTACCCCGGGAGAGCCACTCCCCCGCCGCCCTGGCCGCAGCCCTCGGCACCCCCCTGATCGACACCGGCGCCGACGTCGTCCGCCTCCTGCTGCCGGCCGGGGAGGACCCGTACCCCACCCCCCAGCCCCAGCCCGGCTGGACCCTGGGGACGAGCGCCCCCGTCACCCCCGCCGACTGGCCGGCGGCCGACGCGCAGGCGGCGCGGGCTCTCGCGCGGGCGGTGGCGACCCGTACCCCCGTGGTCCGGCACACCACCCGTACGACCCTGACCGCGCTGATCGCCCCGCAGGACGCCGAGGCGCACGCGCGGGCGCTGCTCGCGCCGGTCGCGGAGAACCCCGCGCTCACCGAGACGCTGCGCGGCTGGCTCTCGCTGCACGGGAGTTGGGACCGGACGGCGGTGGCGCTCGGCGTGCACCGCAACACCGTGCGCCAACGCATCGCGCGCTGCGCGGTGTTGCTGGGCACGGACCTGGACGATCCGGACGTCCGCATGGAGTTGTGGTTCGCCCTGCGGGAACGCGCGGACGACGAGGGGTGACGGCCTCGCCCGCGCGCCCACGTGATCGACAACGTGACCCACGTCCCAGCGGCTGGAACCATGCGGACGTGCGCAGGCGTCTGGACCAGAATGGGGCTATGCCGATACCCCGGATCCCCACCCGCACCGAGCTCGTCGACCACCTGGTCAAGACCCGCATCGCGGGCCAGGTGGCCACGCCGCGCGAGAACAACCTCTCTCACTACCGTCAACTCGCCAACGGGGTGCGGAACTTCTGGCTCGGTCTGGAGCTGGGCGACCGGTGGGCGGACGAGCAGGACGTGCTGGCCGTGATGGCGGAGCGGGTCGGCGTGAACGACGATCCGGAGTACCGGTACGGACAGGACACGATCGACCCGGAGCTGACGGTCGACGCGCTGGACCGGATGGCGGCGCGGCTGCGGAAGGCGGCGGACGGGCATCAGCGGGTGCTGTTCGCGACGGGGCATCCGGGCGGGCTCCTCGACGTGCACCGGACGGTCGCGGCGGCCCTGCGGACGGCGGGCTGCGACATCGTGGTGATCCCGGACGGCCTCCAGACGGAGGAGGGGTACGTCATGCAGTTCGCGGACGTCGCGGTCCTCGAACACGGCGCGACCCTCTGGCACACGCACTCCGGCGAGCCGATGCGGCAGATCCTCACCGCCCTCGAACGCACCGCCCGCGACCTGCCCGACCTCGTCGTCGCCGACCACGGCTGGGCGGGCTACGCCGGCCAGCACGGCATCGACTCCCTCGGCTACGCCGACTGCAACGACCCGGCCCTGTTCCTCGCGGAGTCGGAGGGCACCGTCCAGGTCGCGGTCCCGCTGGACGACCACGTGGTCAGCCCCAGGTACTACGACCCGATGGTGGCGTACCTGCTGGCGGAGGCGGGCCTGAGATGACCCGTAGTACCCGTAGTGCCTACGGCGCCCCCGCCCTCACGCCGCCCGCCCGCCCCGTAGTACCCGTAATACCTGCGCCGCCCCGCCCCGATACCGGCCCACACGCCCCCGGCGCCGCCCCCTACCCCTCCCGAGGGACCCTGACCACACCCTCCTGTATGACGGAGATCGCCAGCTCCCCCTCCCGCGTATAGATCCGCGCCTGCCCCAGCCCCCGCCCCCCGTGCGCCGACGGCGACTCCTGGTCGTACAGGAGCCACTCGTCGGCCCGGAAGGGCCGGTGGAACCACATCGCGTGGTCCAGCGAGGCTCCTACGACATCCCCTACGGCCCAGCCCCCACGCCCATGGGCGAGCAGGACGGAGTCGAGGAGGGTCATGTCGGACACGTAGGTCGCGAGTACTACGTGGAGCAGAGGGTCGTCCGCGAGCTTGCCGTTGGTGCGGAACCACACCTGGGAGTGCGGCTCACGGGGCTCCCCGTACTGACCGAAGGGCGGCTCGTCGACGTACCGCAGGTCGATCGCCTCGCGGGCCTCGATGAAGCGCTCGACGACGTCGGGGTCGAGATGGCCGTACCCGCGCAGCCGTTCCGGGCTGGTCGGCAGGGTCTCCGGGTCGGGCGCGGGCGGCATCGGGGCCTGGTGTTCGAGGCCGTCCTCGTGCAGTTGGAAGGACGCGGAGAGCGCGAAGATCGGCCGGCCGTGCTGGACGGCGACCGCGCGGCGCGTGGTGAAGGAACGGCCGTCACGCAGCCGCTCGACCGTGTAGACGATCGGCGCACCCGGGTCGCCGGGGCGCAGGAAGTAGGCGTGCAGGGAGTGCGCGAGCCGGTCCTGCGGGACCGTGCGCCCGGCGGCGACCAGCGCCTGCGCGGCGACCTGCCCGCCGAAGACCCGGGGGACGACGGCGGAGCGGGACTGGCCGCGGAAGATGTTCTCCTCGATCTGTTCGAGGTCGAGCAGATCGAGGAGATCCTGAAGTGCCTCGGTCATGGCCCCATTTTCTTGACTCGTGGTTGCACAGGGGCCAGACCGCCGGGGAGGACCGACCGGCCTCAGAGGCCCATGTTCTTCGCGATGATCGACTTCATGATCTCGCTGGTGCCGCCGTAGATGCGGTTGACGCGGTTGTCCGCGTACAGGCGGGCGATCGGGTACTCGTTCATGAAGCCGTAGCCGCCGTGCAGCTGGAGGCAGCGGTCGATGACGCGGTGCGCGACCTCGGTGGTGAAGAGCTTCGCGGAGGCGGCCTCGGCGGGGGTCAGCTCGCCCGCGTCGAGCGCCTCGGTGGCGCGGTCGACGACGGCCTCGGCGGCGTCCACCTCGGCCTGGCAGGCGGCCAGCTCGAACTTGGTGTTCTGGAAGGCGGCGACCGGCTGGCCGAAGACAACGCGGTCCTTGACGTACTGCGTGGCGAACCGGATCGCGGCCTTGGCCTGCGCGTACGCGCCGTAGGCGATGCCCCAGCGCTCGGAGGCGAGGTTGTGGCCGAGGTAGTAGAAGCCCTTGTTCTCCTCGCCCAGCAGGTCCTCGACGGGGATCTTGACGTCGACGAACGCCAGCTCGGCGGTGTCGGAGGTCTTCAGGCCGAGCTTGTCGAGCTTGCGGCCGACGGAGTAGCCCTCGGCCTTCGTGTCGACGACGAAGAGGGAGATGCCGTGGCGGCGGTCCTCGGCGCTCGGCGCGGAGGTGCGGGCGCAGACGATCATGCGGTCGGCGTGCACGCCGCCGGTGATGAAGGTCTTGGCACCGTTGAGGACGTAGTGCGTGCCGTCCTCGGAGAGCTTGGCGGTGGTCTTCATGCCCGCGAGGTCGGAGCCGGTGCCCGGCTCGGTCATCGCGATGGCCCACATCTCCTCGCCGGAGACGAACTTCGGGAGGTAGCGCTTCTTCTGCTCGTCGGTGGCGAGCAGCTTGACGTACGGGAGGCCGAGCAGCGTGTGGACGCCGGAGCCGCCGAACGTGACGCCCGCGCGGGCGGTCTCCTCGTAGATGACCGCCTCGAACTTGTACGAGTCGATGCCGGCGCCGCCGTACTCCTCGGCGACCTGGATGCCGAAGACGCCCAGCTCGGCGAGTTTGTAGTAGAACTCGCGCGGCGCCTGCCCCGCGGCGAACCACTCGTCGTACACCGGCACGACCTCGGCCTCGATGAACGCCCGAAGGGTCTCCCGGAACGCCTCGTGATCCTCGTTGAACACCGTACGGCGCACGCCGCCACCTCCCACTACCTGTCTAAGCGCTTGCTCATACCCCAAGATACCGGTGGGTAGCGAGCACCGTCCAGAGATACAGGTCACTCCGGGGGAACCGGCGCGCACACGCGTGAACCTGAGCCCGAAAACGCGCTCCACGCGCGCGTGCTCAATCCCCCTGGGCCGCCGCGAACGCCCCCCGGGCCATCCGGTGCAGCAGCGACGCCGTGTCCCCCCTCCCGGGCAGCGACCCCGCCCGCCCCAGGTGGGGCGTGGAGTTCAGCAGGCCGAAGACGGAGTGGACGGCGGACCGCGCGGCGGGCTCGGACAGCTCCGGGTACACCTGCCGGACGACCCCCACCCACAGCTCGACGTACTGCCGCTGGAGCTGGCGCACCAGCTTGCGGTCACTGTCGCGCAGGCGGTCGAGTTCGCGGTCGTGGAGGGTGATCAGCGGACGGTCGTCCAGCGCGAAGTCGATGTGCCCCTCGATCAGCGAGTCGAGCACCCGGGACGGCGACACCCCGCCGGACGCCCCCTCGGCCTCCTGGAGGCGCCTGCGCGCGCCGGTGAGGAGCTGCCCGCTGATGCCGACGAGCAGCTCCGCGAGCATCGCGTCCTTGCCCGGGAAGTGGCGGTACAGGCCGGGGCCGCTGATGCCGACGGCCGCGCCTATCTCGTCGACGCCGACGCCGTGGAACCCGCGCTCGGCGAAGAGGCGCGCGGCCTGCCTGAGGATCTGCTCGCGCCGGGTCGGAGCGTCCGTTCTGGTGCCCATGAAATCGATTCTAGACAGGCTTGTTAGCGCTCGTTAACATGAAGGCGTGGGTTAACGCTCATTAACAGCGGAGGGGAGCGCGAAAATGGAGCAGGCACCCGTGCTGACCAGCGCGGCAGACCCCGCGTCGGAGTCCTGGCGGGCCAACGAGGCGGCGCATCAGGCTCTCGTCGAGGAACTGCGCGGCAAGCTCGCCGCGGCCCGTCTCGGCGGCGGCGAGAAGGCCCGCGCCCGGCACACCGCGCGCGGCAAGCTGCTCCCCCGCGACCGCGTGGACACCCTCCTGGACCCCGGCTCCCCGTTCCTGGAGCTGGCCCCGCTCGCCGCGGACGGCCTGTACGACGGCCAGGCGCCGGCCGCCGGGGTCGTCGCCGGCATCGGGCGCGTGAGCGGGCGCGAGTGCGTGATCGTCGCCAACGACGCCACGGTCAAGGGGGGCACGTACTACCCGATGACCGTGAAGAAGCACCTGCGCGCGCAGGAGGTCGCCCTGGAGAACCGCCTCCCCTGCGTGTACCTGGTGGACTCGGGCGGCGCCTTCCTCCCCATGCAGGACGAGGTCTTCCCGGACCGCGACCACTTCGGCCGCATCTTCTACAACCAGGCCCGCATGTCCGGCGCCGGGATCCCGCAGATCGCCGCCGTCATGGGGTCGTGCACGGCGGGCGGCGCGTACGTCCCCGCGATGAGCGACGAGGCGGTGATCGTCCGGAACCAGGGGACGATCTTCCTGGGCGGCCCCCCGCTGGTGAAGGCGGCCACCGGCGAGGTCGTCACGGCCGAGGAGCTGGGCGGCGGCGAGGTCCACGCGCGCGTGTCGGGCGTGACGGACCACCTCGCGCAGGACGACGCGCACGCGCTGCGGATCGTCCGGAACATCGTCGCGACGCTCCCCGCGCGCGGGCCGCTCCCCTGGCAGGTGCGCCCGGCCGCCGAGCCGAAGGTGGACCCCTACGGCCTGTACGGCGCCGTCCCGGTGGACCCCCGCACCCCGTACGACGTCCGGGAGGTCATCGCGCGCGTGGTCGACGGTTCCCGGTTCGCCGAGTTCAAGTCGGAGTTCGGCCAGACCCTGGTCACCGGCTTCGCGCACATCCACGGCCACCCGGTGGGGATCGTCGCCAACAACGGCATCCTGTTCTCCGAGTCGGCCCAGAAGGGCGCCCACTTCATCGAGCTGTGCGACCAGCGCGGCATCCCGCTGGTGTTCCTCCAGAACATCTCGGGGTTCATGGTCGGCAGGGACTACGAGGCGGGCGGCATCGCGAAGCACGGCGCGAAGATGGTGACGGCCGTCGCGTGCACGCGCGTGCCGAAGCTGACGGTCGTGGTGGGCGGCTCGTACGGCGCCGGCAACTACTCGATGTGCGGCCGGGCCTACTCCCCCCGCTTCCTGTGGATGTGGCCCGGCGCCAAGATCTCCGTCATGGGCGGCGAACAGGCCGCCTCGGTCCTCGCGACCGTCAAGCGCGACCAGTTGGAGGCGCGCGGCGAGCAGTGGCCCGCCGAGGCCGAGACCGCCTTCAAGGACCCCATCCGCGCCCAGTACGACCGCCAGGGGAACGCCTACTACGCGACGGCCCGCCTCTGGGACGACGGCGTGATCGACCCCCTGGAGACCCGCCAGGTCCTGGGCCTGGCCTTGACCGCCTGCGCCAACGCACCGCTTCCCCAAAGGGACCCCGCCGCCCCCCAGTTCGGCATCTTCCGGATGTGAGGCTCATGTTCGACACCGTCCTCGTCGCCAACCGGGGCGAGATCGCCGTTCGCGTCATCCGCACGCTCCGCGCGCTGGGCGTCCGCTCGGTCGCCGTCTTCTCGGACGCCGACGCGGACGCGCGGCACGTCCGTGAGGCCGACACGGCTGTCCGGATCGGTCCGGCGCCCGCGTCGGAGAGCTATCTCTCGGCGGAGCGCATCCTGGAGGCCGCCGCCCGCACGGGCGCTCAGGCGGTCCACCCCGGGTACGGGTTCCTCGCGGAGAACGCCTCCTTCGCGCGCGCGTGCGCCGATGCGGGGCTCGTCTTCATCGGGCCGCCCGCCGAGGCGATCGCCCTGATGGGTGACAAGATCCGCGCCAAGGAGACCGTCGAGGCGGCCGGCGTCCCCGTCGTCCCCGGCGGCCGTGACCCCGAACTCGCCGAGGCGGCCCGCGCGTTGGGCGCCCCCGTGCTGCTCAAGCCCAGCGCGGGCGGCGGCGGCAAGGGCATGCGCCTGGTCCGCGACATGACGGCGCTGGACGACGAGATCGCCGCCGCCCGCCGCGAGGCCCGCGCCTCCTTCGGCGACGACACGCTCCTGGTCGAGCGCTGGATCGACCGCCCCCGGCACATCGAGATCCAGGTCCTGGCCGACGGCCACGGCAACGTCGTCCACCTCGGCGAGCGCGAGTGCTCGCTCCAGCGGCGGCACCAGAAGGTGATCGAGGAGGCCCCCTCGGTCTTCCTCGACGCGTCCGCGCGCGCGGCGATGGGCGAGGCGGCGGTGCAGGCGGCGCGCTCGTGCGGGTACGTGGGCGCGGGGACCGTCGAGTTCATCGTCCCCGGCGCGGACGCCTCGCAGTACTGCTTCATGGAGATGAACACCCGCCTCCAGGTGGAGCACCCGGTCACCGAACTCGTCACGGGCATCGACCTCGTGGAGTGGCAGCTGCGGGTGGCCGCCGGGGAGCGGCTCCCGTTCGGCCAGGCGGACATCACCCTCACGGGCCACGCGGTGGAGGCCCGGATCTGCGCCGAGGACCCCGCGCGCGGGTTCCTGCCCTCCGGGGGGACGGTCCTGAGGCTGCGCGAGCCTACGGGTGACGGCGTCCGCACCGACTCCGGGCTCAGCGAGGGCACCGAGGTGGGCAGCCTGTACGACCCGATGCTCGCGAAGGTCATCGCGTACGGACCCGACCGCGCGACGGCGCTGCGCAGACTCCGGCGAGCCCTCGCCGAGACGGTCACGCTCGGGGTGCAGACCAACGCCGGGTTCCTGCGCGGGTTGCTGGCCCATCCGGCGGTCGTCGCAGGCGAGTTGGACACGGGGCTGGTCGAGCGGGTGGTGGCGGAGCTGGTCTCCGACGCGGTGCCGGAGGAGGTGTACGAGGCTGCGGCGGCCGTCCGTCTGGAGGCGCTGCGGCCCGCTGCGGACGGCTGGGTCGACCCGTTCTCCGTGCCGAGCGGCTGGCGGCTGGGCGGCGAGCCGAAGCCGGCCGCGTTCCACCTCCAGGTGCGGGAACCCCGGGAGTACACCCCGCGCGGGACCCACACCGTCACCCCCGGCCAGGTCGCCGTCGTCCTCGACGGCGTCCGCCACACCTTCCACCGCGCGGACGACTGGCTCGGCCGCGACGGCGACACCTGGCACGTCCGCGACCACGACCCGGTCGCCGCCTCCCTCACCTCCACCGCGCACGCGGGCGCCGACGCCCTCACCGCGCCCATGCCCGGCACGGTCACGGTCGTCAAGGTCGCCCTCGGCGACGAAGTCACCGCCGGGCAGAGCCTGTTGGTCGTCGAGGCGATGAAGATGGAGCACGTCGTCGCGGCCCCGCACGCGGGTACGGTCACCGAGCTGGACGTCACCCCCGGCGCGACGGTCGCCATGGACCAGGTCCTCGCCGTCGTGACACCCCGGCCCGGCGAGGAGGCTCCCGATGCCTGAACTCCCCATGACCGTCCCGGCCGAAGGCCTCCCCGCGCGCGTCCGTATCCACGAAGTCGGCGCCAGGGACGGCCTCCAGAACGAGAAGACGACCGTCCCCACCGAGATCAAGGCGGAGTTCATCCGCCGCCTGGCCGGCGCGGGCCTCACGACGATCGAGGCGACGAGCTTCGTCCACCCGAAGTGGGTGCCCCAACTGGCGGACGCGGAGGCCCTGTTCCCGCAGATCAGCCAACTCCCGGTGGATCTGCCGGTGTTGGTCCCCAACGATCGCGGCCTGGACCGGGCTCTGGCCCTCGGCGCCACCCGAATCGCCGTCTTCGCCAGCGCCACGGAGTCCTTCGCCAAGGCCAACCTGAACCGCACGGTCGACGAGTCCCTGGCGATGTTCGCCCCGGTCGTCACCCGCGCCAAGTCCCAAGGCGCCCACGTCCGAGGCTACTTGTCGATGTGCTTCGGCGACCCCTGGGAGGGCCCGGTCCCGGTCCCCCAGGTCGTCGAGGTCACGAAGGCCCTGTACGCCATGGGCTGCGACGAGTTGAGCCTCGGCGACACGATCGGCGTGGCAACTCCGGGCCACGTCACAGCACTTCTCCAGGCACTGAACGACGCCGGCGTCCCCACCTCCGCCCTCGCCGTCCACTTCCACGACACCTACGGCCAGGCCCTCGCCAACACCCTGGCCGCGCTCCGGCACGGCGTCACCACCGTCGACGCCTCCGCGGGCGGCCTCGGCGGCTGCCCGTTCGCCAAGTCGGCCACCGGCAACCTCGCCACCGAAGACCTCGTGTGGATGCTCCAGGGCCTCGGCATCGACACCGGCACCGACCTCGCCCGCCTCGTCGCCACGAGCGAGTGGATGGCGGGTCACCTGGGCCGCCCGAGCCCCTCCAGAACCGTCCGCGCCCTCTCCCACAAGGAACAGTGATGGACTACCGACTCTCCCCCGAGCTGGAAGAACTCCGCCGCACGGTCGAGGAGTTCGCACACGACGTCGTGGCCCCCAAGATCGGCGACTTCTACGAACGGCACGAGTTCCCGTACGAAATCGTCCGCGAGATGGGCCGCATGGGCCTGTTCGGCCTGCCCTTCCCGGAGGAGTACGGCGGGATGGGCGGCGACTACCTGGCGCTCGGCGTCGCACTGGAGGAACTGGCCCGCGTGGACTCCTCGGTGGCGATCACCCTGGAGGCGGGCGTCTCGCTCGGCGCGATGCCGATCCATCTGTTCGGCACCGAGGAGCAGAAGCGGGAGTGGCTGCCGCGCCTGTGCGCGGGCGAACTCCTCGGCGCCTTCGGCCTGACCGAGCCGGACGGCGGCAGCGACGCGGGCGCCACGCGGACGACGGCCCGTCTCGACCCGGAGACGGACGAATGGGTGATCAACGGCACGAAGTGCTTCATCACCAACTCGGGTACGGACATCACGGGGTTGGTGACGGTCACGGCGGTCACCGGCCGCAAGCCGGACGGCAAGCCGCTGATCTCGTCGATCATCGTCCCGTCCGGGACGCCCGGTTTCACGGTCGCAGCCCCGTACTCGAAGGTCGGCTGGAACGCCTCGGACACCCGCGAGCTGTCCTTCGCGGACGTCCGCGTGCCGGCCGCGAACCTGCTCGGTGAACTCGGCCGGGGCTACGCGCAGTTCCTGCGCATCCTGGACGAGGGCCGGATCGCGATCGCCGCGCTGGGGACGGGTCTCGCGCAGGGCTGTGTGGACGAGTCGGTGAAGTACGCGAAGGAACGCGAGGCGTTCGGGCGGCCGATCGGCGCCAACCAGGCCATCCAGTTCAAGATCGCCGACATGGAGCTGAAGGCCCACACCGCGCGCCTGGCGTGGCGGGACGCGGCGGCCCGGCTGGTCGCGGGCGAACCCTTCAAGAAGGAGGCCGCGCTGGCGAAGTTGCACTCCTCCACGGTCGCCGTCGACAACGCGCGCGACGCGACGCAGATCCACGGCGGCTACGGCTTCATGAACGAGTACCCGGTGGCCCGGATGTGGCGCGACTCGAAGATCCTGGAGATCGGGGAAGGCACGAGCGAGGTGCAACGGATGTTGATCGCAAGGGAGTTGGGGATCGCGGGCTGACATCACACGACCCACAGGGCCCGCACGGCTTCCGTCCCGAGGGCCCCACCCCTAGGGAGATCCACTGAGGTTAGGCTAACCTTACTTTCGATCCGTCCAGCGGTGATTCCGCACGTTCGAAAGCAGCCACCCTCATGCCCAACGCCAGAGCCACCCACCTGACCCGCCGCGGCATCCTCGCCGCCGGCGGCGCCCTCGGCCTCGGAGCCGCCCTCGCGGCCTGCGGGGACGGCGACGCGAAAACCGGTGGCTCCGGCTCGTCGGCGAACCCGGGCGCGAGCGCCGCCGAGTCCGGCCCGTGGACGTTCAAGGACGACCGAGGCCGGGCCGTACGGCTCGACAAGACCCCCTCGACGATCGTCGCCTTCATCGGCGTCGCCGCCGCGCTCCACGACTACGGCGTCGACGTCAAGGGCGTCTTCGGCCCGACCAGGACGGCCGACGGCAAGGCCGACGTCCAGGCCGGCGACCTGGACGTCACGAAGGTCGAGGTCCTCGGCAACGTCTGGGACGAGTTCAACGTCGAGAAGTACGCCGCCCTCGCGCCGGACGTCCTGATCTCCACGATGTTCGACGCGGCCGGCACCCTCTGGTACGTCCCCGAGGCGTCCAAGGACAAGATCGCCAAGTTGGCGCCCAGCGTGGGCATTTCGGTGTTCGACCGGCAGCTCACCGCGCCGCTGGAGCGCATGTGGGAGCTGGCGAAGTCGCTCGGCGCGGACCTGACGGCCGCGAAGGCGACCGCCGCGAAGAAGCGGTTCGAGGACGCGGCGGCCTGGCTGCGCGCCGCCGCCAAGGCCAAGCCCGGCATCAGGGTCCTCGCCGGCTCCGCGAGCGCCGAGCTGTTCTACGTCTCCGGCAGCGACCTCTCCGTCGACCTGGAGTACTTCAAGGCCCTCGGCGTGAACTTCGTCGAGCCGCCCGCAGCCGTCCTCAAGGCGAGCGGCGGCTGGTACGAGTCGCTGAGCTGGGAGAACGTCGACAAGTACCCGGCGGACCTGATCCTGATGGACGACCGCACCTCCGCGATCCAGCCCTCGGCGATCACCAAGGAGACCTGGAAGAAACTCCCCGCCGTCAAGGCCGGCCAGGTCGTCCCGCGCTCGACCGAGCCGATCCTGTCCTACGACAAGTGCGCCCCGCTCCTGGAGAACCTCGCGGAGGCGATCGAGAAGGCCAAGAAGGTCGCGTGACCCCTGCTCGATCCATCCGCCGCCCCCTTCCCCCGGAGGACCCCGCATGCGCTCGCACCTGCTCAACGCCACGACCGCGGAGCGGTACCGCCGCTCCGTGACCGACACAGTGGCCCGGGTGGCCGCCAAACTCGCCGCCACCGAACGGCCGTTCACCGGCGTCACGGTCGACACCCTCACCCCCCGCGTCGAACGGATCGACCTCGACAAGCCGTTGCACAACACCTCAGCGGTGCTGGACGAGTTGGAGGACGTCTACCTCCGGGACGCGGTCTACTTCCACCACCCCCGCTACCTCGCCCACCTCAACTGCCCTGTCGTCATACCGGCGTTGCTCGGCGAGGCCGTCCTGAGCGCGGTCAACTCCTCGCTGGACACCTGGGACCAGTCGGCGGGCGGCACGCTGATCGAGCGGAGACTGATCGACTGGACGACGGCCCGCATCGGCCTCGGCCCGGCGGCCGACGGCGTCTTCACCTCCGGCGGCACCCAGTCCAACCTCCAGGCCCTGCTGCTGGCCCGCGAGGAGGCCAAGACCGAGGACCCCGGGACACTGCGCGTCTTTGCCTCCGAGGCCGGCCACTTCAGCGTGCAGAAGTCCGCGAAGCTCCTGGGCCTGGCCGCCGACGCGGTCGTCCCGATCCCCGTCGACCGCGACAAGCGGATGCGGACGGTCGCCCTGGCACGGGAGTTGGAACGCTGCGAGGCCGCCGGACGCACCCCGATGGCCGTCGTCGCCACCGCCGGCACCACCGACTTCGGCTCCATCGACCCGCTCCCCGAGATCGCCGCACTCTGCGCCCGGTACGGCACGTGGCTGCACGTCGACGCTGCATACGGCTGCGGCCTGCTCGCCAGCCGGAAGTACCGGCACCGGATCGACGGCATCGAGCGCGCCGACTCCGTCACCGTCGACTACCACAAGTCCTTCTTCCAGCCGGTGAGTTCGTCGGCGGTGCTGGTCCGGGACGCGGCGACCCTGCGGCACGCGACCTACCACGCCGAGTACCTGAACCCGCGCCGGACGGTGCAGGAGCGCATCCCGAACCAGGTCGACAAGTCCCTCCAGACGACCCGCCGTTTCGACGCGCTCAAGCTGTGGATGACGCTGCGCACGATGGGTGCGGACGGCATCGGTGAACTCTTCGACGAGGTCTGCGACTTGGCGGCGGAGGGCTGGCAACTGCTAGCCGCCGACCCGAGGTTCGACGTCGTCGTGGAGCCGTCGCTCTCCACGCTGGTCTTCCGCTACGTCCCGGCCGCCGTCACCGACCCCGGGGAGATCGACCGCGCCAACCTGTACGCCCGCAAGGCCCTGTTCGCCTCCGGTGCCGCGGTCGTCGCGGGCACGAAGGTCGGCCACCGCCACTACCTGAAGTTCACCCTGCTCAACCCCGAGACCACGACGGCCGACATCACCGCCGTCCTCGGCCTGATCGCCGGCCACGCCGAGCAGTACCTGGGAGAGTCCCTTGACCGCGCGTCCTGACGCCGAGAAGATCCACGACTTCATCGGGATCGGCCTGGGCCCCTTCAACCTCGGCCTCGCCTGCCTGACCGAGCCGATCGCCGAACTCGACGGAATCTTCCTGGAGTCGAAGCCCGACTTCGCGTGGCACGCGGGCATGTTCCTCGACGGCGCCCACCTCCAGACCCCGTTCCTGTCGGACCTGGTCACCCTCGCCGACCCCACCTCGCCCTACTCCTTCCTCAACTACCTGAAGAAGAAAGGCCGGTTGTACCCGTTCTACATCCGCGAGAACTTCTATCCGCTGCGGGTGGAGTACGACGACTACTGCCGCTGGGCCGCGCACCGGCTGAGCAGCGTGCGGTTCTCGACGACGGTCGAAGAGGTCACGTACGACGGTGAGTCGTACGCGGCGAGGACCACCACCGGTGACCTCCACCGCGCCCGCAAGCTGGTCCTCGGCACCGGCACCCAGCCCCACCACCCGGCGGCCGTCGAGGGACTCGGCGGCGACTTCATCCACAACTCCCGGTATGTGCAGAGCCGTTCGGAGCTGGTGAAGAAGGAGTCGATCACGCTGGTCGGCTCGGGGCAGTCGGCCGCCGAGATCTACCTCGACCTGCTGAGCGAGATCGACGTCCACGGCTACCGGCTGAACTGGGTGACGCGCTCGCCGCGCTTCTTCCCGCTCGAATACACCAAGCTGACGCTGGAGATGACCTCCCCGGAGTACATCGACTACTTCCGCGCCCTGCCCGAGGCGACCCGCTACCGGCTCGCGGCGCAGCAGAAGGGCCTGTTCAAGGGCATCGACGGCGAGCTGATCGACGAGATCTTCGATCTGCTCTACCGGAAGAACCTCGGCGGCCCGGTCCCCACCCGCCTGCTCACCAATTCGACTCTGAACAAGGCGAGTCACCAGAACGGCAGCTACACCCTGGGCTTCCGCCAGGAGGAGCAGGGCAAGGACTTCGAGCTGACGACCGAGGGGCTCGTCCTGGCGACCGGATACGCCTACACCGAACCGGAGTTCCTCGCCCCGGTCCGCGACCGTCTGGTCTACGACGGCCACGGCAACTTCGACGTCGCCCGCAACTACGCGATCGACACGACCGGCCGGGGCGTCTTCCTCCAGAACGCCGGCGTGCACACGCACAGCGTCACCTCCCCCGACCTGGGGATGGGCGCGTACCGCAACAGCGTCATCATCGCGGAGCTGCTGGGCCGCGAGTACTACCCGGTGGAGAAGACCATCGCGTTCCAGGAGTTCGCGGCATGAGTCCCGTACGACCCGTAGTACCCGGGGACTTCACCTTCCGCCCCGTAGACCCCTTCACCGACGCCGAACTCCTGCACTCTTGGCTGACCCACCCCAAAGCGGCCTACTGGATGATGCTGGACGCCCGCCTGGAAGACGTGGAACGCGCCTACATGGCCGTTGCCGCCGACGAACACCAGGACGCCTTCCTCGGCCTGGAGAACGGCGTCCCCGCCTTCGTGACGGAGCACTACGACCCCGTCCACCGCGAACTTCCGGGCCTCTACGACCCGTTGCCCGGCGACATCGGCATGCACTTCCTCACCCCGGCGACCGACACCCCCCGCAGCGGCTTCACCCGCGCCGTCCTCACCGCCGTCATGACCCACCTCTTCGAGGACCCGGCGGTGCGGCGGGTCGTCGTCGAACCGGACGTCGCCAACACGGCCGTCCACGCCCTGAACGAAGCCGTCGGTTTCGTGCCCGAACGCGAGATCCAGAAGCCGGAGAAGACAGCGTTGCTGAGTTTCTGCACCCGGGAGCAGTTCTTCGAGAAGCAGGCGGCGGTGACCGCATGAGCCTCGCCGACGCCGTCGCCCACCTCTCCCCCGGACGCTGGGAGCAGGCGAACCGGGCGCTGATCCGCAAGGCACTCGCCGAGTTCACGCACGAACTGCTCCTCAACCCCGAGGAGGAGAACGGCGGTTACGTCGTCCGCAGCGACGACGGCCAGACCGCGTACCGCTTCACGGCCGTCCGCCGCGCCCTCGACCACTGGCAGATCGCCTCGGACTCGATCACCCGCATCCGCGACGGCGCCGAACTCCCCCTCGCCGCCCTGGACTTCTTCATCGAGCTGAAGGACACCCTCGGGCTGAGCGGCGAGGTCCTGCCGGTCTACCTGGAGGAGATCTCCTCCACCCTCTCCGGCACCTGCTACAAGCTCACCAAGCCGCGGCTCACGTCCGCCGAGCTGATCGACGCCGGTTTCCAGGCGATCGAGACCGGCATGACCGAGGGCCACCCCTGCTTCGTCGCGAACAACGGCCGGCTCGGCTTCGGAGTTCACGAGTACCTGTCGTACGCGCCGGAGACCGCGCACCCGGTCCGCCTGGTCTGGCTCGCCGCGCACCGCTCGCGCGCCGCGTTCACGGCGGGCACCGGCATCGAGTACGAGCCGTTCGTCCGGGCCGAGTTGGGCGAGGAGACCGTCGAGCGCTTCCACCGCGGGCTGCGCGAACTGGGCCACGACCCGGCCGAGTTCCTCCTGATCCCCGTCCACCCCTGGCAGTGGTGGAACAAGCTGGCGGTGACGTTCGCGGCCGAGATCGCGCGCGGCACGCTGGTCCCGCTCGGCGAGGGGGACGACGAGTACCTGGCTCAGCAGTCGATCCGGACATTCTTCAACAGCAGCAACCCCGAGAAGCACTACGTCAAAACAGCCCTCTCGGTCCTCAACATGGGTTTCATGCGCGGACTTTCGGCCGCCTACATGGAGGCGACCCCGGCCATCAACGACTGGCTCGCCGAACTCATCGACAACGACCCCGTGTTGAAGGGATCCGGCCTGTCGATCATCCGGGAGCGGGCCGCCGTCGGCTACCGCCACCTGGAGTACGAGGCCGCCACGGACCGCTTCTCCCCGTACCGCAAGATGCTGGCCGCCCTCTGGCGCGAGAGCCCTGTCTCCGCCCTCCAGGACGGTGAACAGCTCGCGACGATGGCCTCGTTGATCCACGTGGACCACGAGGGCCGCTCCTTGGCCGCCGCGCTGATCAAGCGGTCGGGGCTGGAGCCGGTGGAGTGGCTGAGGCGCTATCTGGACGCCTACTACACGCCGTTGCTGCACTCGTTCTACGCCTACGACCTGGTGTTCATGCCGCACGGCGAGAACACGATCCTGGTGCTGAGAGGCGGGGTCGTGCAGCGGGCGGTCTACAAGGACATCGCCGAGGAGATCGCCGTCATGGACCCGGACGCGGTGCTGCCGCCCGAGGTCCGGCGGATCGCCGTCGAGGTCCCCGAGGAGACGAAACTGCTGTCGAT
Organism: Streptomyces sp. S6; assembly: GCF_054880855.1. Taxonomy (NCBI): domain Bacteria; kingdom Bacillati; phylum Actinomycetota; class Actinomycetes; order Kitasatosporales; family Streptomycetaceae; genus Streptomyces; species Streptomyces sp. S6. The sequence goes on from NZ_JBTYMC010000017.1 coordinate 38,932, forward strand.
CTTCACGGACGTCTTCGACTGCTTCTTCCGCTTCCTGGCCTCCGACCTCGCCGCCGAAGGTGTCCTCACCGAGGACGACTTCTGGCGGACGGTCGCCGAGGCGACCCGCTCCTACCAGGAGGCGCACCCCGAACTCGCCGACAGATTCCGGCAGTACGACATGTTCGCCCCCGAGTTCGCGCGCTCCTGCCTCAACCGGCTCCAACTGCGGAACAACCGGCAGATGGTCGACCTGACCGATCCGGCGGGCGCCCTTCAGCTGATCGGTACCTTGAAGAACCCCGTCGCCGGGTACTGATCACCGGGACGGGCACCCCCGAGTACGGTCCTCGGGGGTGCCCGTCGCCTTCTGGTGGAGAATCATGGCATGGCGGAAATCATCCAGAAGGACGGCACCTGGGTCTTCGACGGCGACCTGCTGAGGCTGACGCCGGGACACGACAAGAACGTGAGTCCCCTCCGCAAGGAGCTGGGTGAACTCGCCGTCCCGATCAGCGCGTTGGCCGGAGTCTCGTTCGAACAGGGCAAGAAGAACGGCCGGTTGAGACTGCGCCTGCGTGACGGCGCGGATCCGCTGCTGCTGGCGACGGCAGGCCGGCTCGCCGAACCCCACGACCCGTATCAACTCGTCGTCGAGTCCGACCGGTACGGCGTCGCCGAGTACCTGGTGGACGAGGTCCGTAACGCGCTGCTCCTCGACGAGGTGCCGGGTACCCCGGTGGACGCGTTCCTGCTGCCGGGGCCCGCCGTGCCGCTCTCGGTGTCCGCCGGGGACGGCAGCGTGAGCTTCGACGGGGACACCGTCCGGCTGGAGTGGAACTGGAAGACCGAGGACGCCAAGTCGGCTTCCGGGACACGCCAGTTGGCGATCGGGGACATTCTCGGCGTGGAGTGGCAGCCGGCCGCCGGGCTGGAGAACGGGCATCTGCGGTTCACGGTCCGGGGCGCGGTCACGAAGGCGCCGCCGAAGTACGACCCCAACGCGGTCGAGCTGTGGGGGTTCAAGAAGGACCCGCTGATGGCGCTGGTCGCGGCGGCGGTGCAGGCGCGGCTGCCGCATCCGGCGAAGGGCGCCGACACCGTCGTCCCCCAGAGCCCCCCGACCGCTCTGCCCGCGACCGGAGACGACCACGACGCGATGTTGCGGAGGCTGCGGGAGCTGGGTGAGCTGCACCGGGACGGGGTGCTGACGGAGGAGGAGTTCACCCTGGCCAAGCAGGCGATCCTCAAACGGCTCTGACGCGTCGTCGGATGGCGACGGCACGTCAGATGCCGTTGGGAATCGCCTACTTGGGTTACGCCCTGCCTTCCAGGCGCACGTGGGGGGCTACTTGGCCCGGCGGGCCACCGTGAAGTGGTCGACCTGCTCGCCGCTCTCGGCGATGCCGCGCACGGTCAGTGTCGCGGTGCGGCCCTTCGCTGCCGGGGTGACGTCGACGCGCAGGAACGAGTAGTCGAGGTAGCGCACGCGCGACCAGGTGACCGTCTCGTCGACCTTGCCGGACTTGGTGTTGATGAACGAGGAGACGGACTCGACCTCGTTCTCGTGGCCCTCGTAGGACAGCGGCGCGGTGAACGCGTACAGGCTGCGGCCCGCCGCGCCCGCCGTCACGTAGACGACGCCCTCGGTCTCGGGGTACGCCGTGCCGCCGATCGGGAGCTTCTTGGTGACCGCGCCCTTCTTGATGACGTCGGTGCGCTCGTACTGGTGGTTGTGGCCGTTGATGACCAGATCCACCGTGTACTTCTCGAACAGCGGCACCCACTCCTGCCGGACCCCGCCCTCGGAGGCGTGCGCGGTGGAGGTGCAGTAGGCGCAGTGGTGGAAGAAGACGACGACGAAGTCGATGTCCTTGGCAGCGCGGTACTTCTTGAGCTGCGCCTCCAGCCATTTGGTCTGAGTGCCCCCGGAAATACCCAAGTTGGCCGGGATCTCGAACGAAATGTCGTTGGCGTCGAGGGAGATGATCGCCGTGTTGCCGTAGGTGAAGGTGTAGACGCCCGGCAGGTTCTTCTTGTCGGGGCCGTTGTCGGGGAGGTTCCAGCGGGCCTCCTCGCCGCCGTACCCGTTGGGCGAGTACCAGGCCTCCATGTCGTGGTTGCCGTAAGCCGGCATCCACGGAACGGACTTGGCGACCGACTCGGTCTGCGCGAGGAACTGGTCCCACACGCGCGAGTCGAAACCGGTGTCGGCGGTCTGGCCGGCACCGGTCGGGTCGGCGTACGCGATGTCGCCCGCGTGCAGGTGGAAGGCCGGGTTCTGGCCGAGCAGCAGGGAGTTGTTGGCGAGGCCGTGATAGCTGACGCCCTCGTCGCCGAACGCGGTGAAGGTGAACGGCGCCTTGTGGGCGGGGGCGGTGGTGAACGTGCCCAGGGTGCCCAGGAGATGGGGCGCGGCCGGGTCGAAGCCGGCGTGGCCGACACCGTAGTAGTACGTCTTGCCGGGGCGCAGGTGCGTCAGCTTGGCGTGCAGGTAGTACTGGGTGTGGTTGCCGCTGGCGCCGACGCCGGCCGGGGTGAACAGGGTGCGGACCTCGGCGTCGATCTTGCGGGAGAGGTCCCAGGGGTGGGCGCCGATGCGGATGAACGGCTTCTTGACGGCGACCGGGACCTGCCACGAGACGGTGATCTCGGTGCGGGGGTCGTTGCCGTAGGCGAGGTGGCGGCCGAAGGGGGCGACGAGGGCGCCGTGCACCTTCTCGGCGGCCGGCTTCGGGGCGGTCGTACGGGGGGCGGCCTGGGCGGTGGCGCCCGGCACGAAGACGCCGCCGGCGACGGCGCCGAGCGTCACGGCGCCGCCTCTGACCATCGTGCGGCGGGAGAACTTGGCGCGCAGGTACTCGTGCTGCTCCGCCATCGTCATGCGGGCGGCGAGCTGCTCGGGTACGCCCATGCGAGGAGTGTCCATGAGGTCTGAAATTCGTCCTTCATGACGACTTCGCGCAAGACGCTGAATGGACGAATCCCGAACAAGGGCTCATGAGACCTTCAACGCCACCCCAAGAATTCGCCTACCGGTCCCCCCTTGGGCTCTTGCCCGAAAGCGGGCAGATTTCTTGCGAAACCGGCTGCGGTACCTCAGGATCTACCGGGTGCACGACGAACTCGTTGATCATCTGATGCGGTCCACGCCCCTCCAGCGGGGCGAGGCGCTGCGGGTGATCCAGGACGTGCTCGCCTACTTCGACGAGACGACGGAGGACTACGTCCGTCGCCGCCACCGCGAGCTCCAGGCCCAGGGCCTGGTGAACACGGAGATCTTCGAGCGGATCGCGGCGGATCTGAAGTACAGGGCGGTCGCACCGCCGGAGCTCTCCCTCCGGCAGCTGCGCCGCATGGTCTACGGCTGAGGGATACCTTTTACATGTGCGGGATCGTCGGATACATCGGCAAGCGTGACGTAGCCCCCCTACTACTTGAGGGGCTCCAGCGGCTGGAGTACCGGGGGTACGACTCGGCGGGCATCGTGGTCTCCTCCCCTAAGTCCTCCGGGCTGAAGGTCGTCAAGGCCAAGGGCCGGGTGCGGGACCTGGAGGCCAAGGTCCCGGCGCGTTTCAAGGGCACCACCGGTATCGCGCACACCCGCTGGGCCACCCACGGCGCCCCCTCCGACCTGAACGCGCATCCGCACCTCTCGGCCGACCTGAAGGTCGCCGTCGTCCACAACGGCATCATCGACAACGCCTCCGACCTGCGGCGCAAGCTGGAGGCGGACGGCGTCGAGTTCCTCTCCGAGACCGACACCGAGGTCCTCACCCACCTGATCGCCCGCTCGCAGGCCGAGAAGCTGGAGGACAAGGTCCGCGACGCGCTGCGCCTCGTCGAGGGCACGTACGGCATCGCCGTCATGCACGCCGACTTCTCCGACCGCATCGTCGTCGCCCGCAACGGCTCCCCGGTCGTCCTCGGCATCGGCGAGAAGGAGATGTTCGTCGCCTCGGACATCGCCGCACTCGTCGCCCACACCCGCCAGGTCGTCACCCTCGACGACGGCGAGATGGCGACCCTGAAGGCGGACGACTTCCGTACGTACACCACGGAGGGGACCCGTACTACTTCGGAGCCGACGACTGTCGAGTGGGAGGCCGCCTCCTACGACATGGGTGGCCATGACACCTACATGCACAAGGAGATCCACGAGCAGGCGGACGCCGTCGACCGCGTCCTGCGCGGCAGGATCGACGACCGCTTCTCCACCGTCCACCTCGGCGGCCTCAACCTCGACGCGCGCGAGGCCCGGCAGATCCGGCGCGTGAAGATCCTCGGCTGCGGCACCTCGTACCACGCGGGCATGATCGGCGCCCAGATGATCGAGGAGCTGGCCCGCATCCCCGCCGACGCCGAGCCGGCCTCCGAGTTCCGCTACCGCAACGCCGTCGTCGACCCCGACACCCTGTACATCGCCGTCTCCCAGTCCGGTGAGACGTACGACGTCCTCGCGGCCGTCCAGGAGCTGAAGCGCAAGGGTGCGCGGGTCCTCGGCGTCGTCAACGTCGTCGGCTCGGCGATCGCCCGCGAGGCGGACGGCGGCATCTACGTGCACGCCGGTCCCGAGGTCTGCGTCGTCTCCACCAAGTGCTTCACGAACACGACGGTGGCGTTCGCGCTGCTGGCCCTGCACCTCGGCCGGACGCGTGACCTGTCGGTGCGGGACGGCAAGCGGATCATCGAGGGACTGCGCAAACTCCCGGGCCAGATCGCGGAGATCATGGCGAACGAGGCCGAATACGAGAAGCTGGCGGCCGAGTTGGCGGAGGCCCGCTCGATGCTGTTCATCGGGCGCGTGCGGGGCTACCCGGTCGCGCGGGAGGCGTCCCTCAAGCTGAAGGAGGTCTCGTACATCCACGCCGAGGCGTACCCCGCCTCGGAGTTGAAGCACGGGCCCCTCGCGCTCATCGAGCCCGCCCTGCCGACCGTCGCGATCGTCCCCGACGACGACCTGCTGGAGAAGAACCGCGCCGCCCTGGAGGAGATCAAGGCCCGCAGCGGCCGGATCGTCGCCGTCGCCCACCGGGAGCAGGAGAAGGCCGACCGCACGATCGTCGTCCCCAAGAACGAGGACGAGCTGGACCCGATCCTGATGGGCATCCCCCTCCAACTCCTCGCGTACTACACGGCGAAGGCCCTGGGCCGGGACATCGACAAGCCGAGGAACCTGGCGAAGTCGGTGACGGTCGAGTAGTCCTCGCCCCTGCCGCACAGGAACGGACCCCTGGTGATGCCACCTTCACCAGGGGTCCGTTCATGAGTGCCGGGGACGCCCGACTCCCCGGCGGCGGCTGCCGCTTAGCCGGTGGCCGTCACCCCCCGGCCGGCAGCGCGTCCACGTCCGGGCAGGGCGGTCGGCCAGTGGGCCAGCGCGGCGGTGGCCGCGTACCAGGCGACGGCGCCCGCCACGACGGCGAACCAACCCCCCACCTTGGCAAGGGAGTCGCTGCCCCCGAACCGCGCGACGGCCATCAGGACCAGCGCGACGAGGAACAACCCGTAGGTCCCCTGCGTGAGTTGGTCTCCGCCGGAGACCGTGAGGGACAGCGCGACGAGGGCGAACAGCAGCAGGAACACCCCCGCCGCGTGGTCGGAGACCTGCGCGCCGGCGGACAGCGCCCAGGTGAACCAGAACGCCCCGACGGTCACGAACCCGGTCCCGTTCAGGGTGTCGTGGCCCCGGAAGGCGAAGAGTCCGGCGACGAAGAGGGTGACTCCGCCGAGGTAGTGGGCGACGGAGACGGCGTCGGCCGCCGAGACTCCGTCGATGACATCGGCGTACCCGAGCCCGAAGGCCAACAGGGTGACGGCGAGGGCGAGTCGGCCGGCGATGACGGAGGTGCCTGTGCTGATTCCCGCAGGGACGTCGTTGGCCACGGCGGGGCTCCCTTCAAGCATGTGCAGTTGTGCGGTGTGCGATATATGCCCTTCACCAAGGCACGAACACCTCTACGCGCCGGTAGATTCATGCCGTAGGGCCACACCTGATCCAGGCCGCGCAGAGAGCCCCGAGTACGCCTGGGGTACTACGGGATGACCACCACGGGCCGCTGCGCCCGCTTCGCGAGCCGCCCCGCGACCGAGCCGAAGATCCGCCCGACGATGCCGTGCGTCGAGCCGACGACGATCGCGTCCGCCTCGTACTCCCGGCCCACCTCTTCGAGTTCGTGGCAGATGTCACCGCCGCGCTCGACCAGGATCCACGGCACCTCGGACAGGTACTCCGCACAGGCGAGTTCGAGGCCGAGGACCTCCGTGCGGTGGTCCGGGACGTCGACGAAGACCGGGGGTTCGCAGCCCGCCCAGACGGTCGTGGGGAGCCGGTTGGCGACGTGGACGATGATCAGACCCGAACGGGAGCGGTGGGCCATGCCGATGGCGTACGCGAGAGCCCGCTCGCTCGACATGGAGCCGTCGAAACCGACGACCACGCCATGCTTGAAGGCGGGATCGCAGGTGGGACGTGCGTCTTCCGCCGCCAGGGGCTCGGCCGCCGTAGGGTCGGCGACGGGCCGCTTGCGGTCTGCGGGTTCGAAGAATTCGTGACCGGCCATGGCTGTCTCGGCGTATCGATCCTTGTGTGGGACGGCGACAGGAGCGGCGGAGCTGTTGTCCGGGAATCATCTTCCCAACCCCATACCCCCAAGGGTACGGCGGCACGCCTCCGCAGCCCATATCCCGCGCCCGTCCGGTGGGGGTTCCAGGGAGCATGCACGAGGTGGCTCCCGTAACGCAATGGTTGCTGCCCCGTACAGGCGGTTTGCACAGGATTCACCGACGCGGCCCCGCCCCGAGTGACCGACCGGTCGAACAGGCGTTGAACCCGGTGACCGACCGCCCCCACCACCGCACCCCGGGAGACAGGGAGACCGCCGTGCCCGTACCCCGTAATACCTCCGAGGGACCGCCAGGGTCCGCCGACGACCGGACGACCGATCTCATCCGTTGGGCGGTCTTCTCCTGTCTCCTCGTACCCGTAGTACTCCTTTGGTACGGCACCTCCCTCGGCGGCACCGCCGGCACCGCCCTGGGGCTGGCCGCGGTGACGGCCGTGTGCCGGGTGCTGCTGCGGCAGTCGGAGCGCTGCGAGGCCCGCGTGCTCGCCGAGGAACGTACGCCGCACGCGCACCACCACAGGCGCCCCCCGCGTGCGGGCGCGGGCGCGCACCGAGGTGGACGCCACACCGGGGGAGGGTCACCGGTCGGCTGACCGGTTTCCGCGCACAACCACATCGCTTTTCAGCCAACTTCCGATACCTGTGTATCAGGTCGGCCAAACACCCCCCACCCCTCGTTTGACCTGCACGGAAAGGGTCTCCAGGGCCCCTCGCACCCTACGCAGATTAGCCACTACTACGAGGCGCACTTCCCTGCACGTCCTCGTAGTGCAACGCTTCGTGATCGAATGCTTTACGCCAAGTTGCCATGTCGACAATGTGCCGGGTGGAGAACTGGCCACCGCGGCACGACGCGACACAGTAGATTCGATCTTGACTGTCTACGGCGGGGGACTCGTGCAGGACCGAGGGGAAACGTGCAGGAGCGACACAACCGAGGAGCCGCGACCACCGAGGGGGGCTTAGCAGGATGAGCCACGACTCCACTGCCGCGCCGGAAGCCGCTGCCCGGAAGCTTTCCGGGCGCCGCCGCAAGGAGATCGTCGCGGTGCTGCTGTTCAGCGGCGGCCCCATATTCGAGAGTTCCATACCGCTGTCGGTGTTCGGCATCGACCGCCAGGACGCCGGCGTTCCGCGCTACCGCCTCCTGGTGTGCGCCGGCGAGGACGGCCCCCTGCGGACCACAGGGGGACTCGAACTCACCGCGCCACACGGCCTGGAGGCGATCTCACGCGCCGGGACGGTCGTCGTACCGGCCTGGCGCTCGATCACCGCGCCACCGCCCGAGGACGCGCTCGACGCGCTGCGCCGGGCACATGAGGAGGGGGCCCGCATCGTCGGGCTCTGCACGGGCGCCTTCGTCCTCGCGGCCGCCGGGCTGCTGGACGGCCGTCCGGCGACCACCCACTGGATGTACGCGCCGACCCTGGCGAAACGTTATCCGTCGGTGCACGTCGATCCCAGAGAACTCTTCGTCGACGACGGCGACGTCCTCACGTCCGCCGGTACGGCGGCCGGGATCGATCTGTGCCTGCACATCGTGCGCACGGACCACGGCAACGAGGCGGCCGGCGCGCTGGCCCGCAGACTCGTCGTGCCGCCGCGCCGCTCGGGCGGTCAGGAGCGCTACCTCGACCGGTCTTTACCAGAGGAGATCGGGGCCGACCCGCTCGCCGAGGTCGTCTCCTGGGCGCTGGAGCACCTCCACGAACAGTTCGACGTGGAGACGCTCGCCGCGCGCGCGTACATGAGCCGGCGCACCTTCGACCGCCGGTTCCGTTCGCTGACGGGCAGCGCGCCGTTGCAGTGGCTGATCACCCAGCGGGTGCTTCAGGCGCAGCGGCTGCTGGAGACGTCCGACTACTCGGTGGACGAGGTCGCGGGCCGCTGCGGCTTCCGGTCGCCGGTGGCGCTGCGCGGGCACTTCCGCCGCCAGCTCGGCTCGTCGCCCGCCGCGTACCGGGCGGCGTACCGGGCCCGTCGTCCGCAGAGTGAGCGCTCGTTGGACAGCGAGCCTCCGTCGGCGCCGCTGGGCCCGTCGTCCTCGGGGCTGCACCCCCAGGCACCGGTCCCCTTGCAGGCCCGCCTCGGGACTGTCACAGGCACCGAGCACATCGGCAGCGGCCCGCCTGATCTCCGGTTCGGGGTCGCCGAGCAGACTCGACAACTCGGGCAGGACCCGTTCCCAAGCCGGCCGCC
>NZ_JBTYMC010000018.1:0-47414 GCF_054880855.1 Streptomyces sp. S6
CCACCGCGGCCACCACGGGCCGGGCGGTCGTTCGCGCCACCACGCGCCGGGCGGTTGCCCGCACGGGCCGCGGCGTTCTCGGCACGGACCTCGGCGATGTTCTTGACGTCGCCCTTGTAGATCCAGACCTTCACGCCGATGCGGCCGAAGGTCGTCTTGGCCTCGAAGAAGCCGTAGTCCACGTTCGCGCGGAGCGTGTGCAGGGGCACACGGCCCTCGCGGTAGAACTCCGAGCGGGACATCTCGGCGCCGCCGAGACGGCCACCGCACTGGATCTTGATGCCCTTGGCGCCGGCCTTCATGGCGGACTGCATGCTCTTACGCATGGCCCGACGGAAGGAGACGCGGGAGGAGAGCTGCTCGGCGACGGCCTGGGCCACCAGCTGAGCGTCCGTCTCCGGGTTCTTGACCTCAAGGATGTTCAGCTGGACCTGCTTGCCGGTCAGCTTCTCCAGGTCACCGCGGATACGGTCGGCCTCGGCGCCGCGGCGGCCGATGACGATGCCGGGGCGAGCGGTGTGGATGTCCACACGGACGCGGTCACGGGTGCGCTCGATCTCAACCTTCGAGATGCCGGCGCGCTCCATGCCGGACGTCATCATCCGACGGATGGCGACGTCTTCCTTGACGTAGTCCTTGTACAGCTTGTCGGCGTACCAGCGGGACTTGAAGTCCGTGGTGATGCCGAGCCGGAACCCATGCGGGTTAACCTTCTGGCCCATTACCGGGTTCCTTCCTTGCTGCTGACGACCACGGTGATGTGGCTGGTCCGCTTGCGGATCCGGTAGGCACGGCCCTGGGCGCGCGGACGGAACCGCTTCAGGGTCGGGCCCTCGTCGACGTACGCCTCGCTGATGAACAGCGACGTGGCGTCGGTGTGGTCGTAGTTGTGAGCGGCGTTGGCGATGGCGCTGTCCAGCACCTTGCCGACGGGCTCGGAAGCGGCCTGCGGGGCGAATCGCAGGACCGCCTGAGCCTCCGTGGCGTCCATGCCACGGATAAGGTCCACCACGCGGCGGGCCTTCATGGGCGTGACGCGGATGTACCGCGCCTGGGCCCTGGCTTCCATGGTTGTCCCTCTCAGTTACTTACGTGTCTGATGCGATCCGCGATTAGCGGCGCTTCGACTTCCGGTCGTCCTTGACGTGACCCCGGAAGGTGCGCGTCGGCGAGAACTCGCCGAGCTTGTGACCGACCATCGACTCGGTGACGAACACCGGGATGTGGGTCTTGCCGTTGTGCACCGCGATCGTGTGCCCGAGCATCGCCGGGATGATCATGGAGCGACGGGACCAGGTCTTGATGACGTTCTTGGAACCGGCTTCGTTCTGGGCGTCCACCTTCTTGATCAGGTGGTCGTCGACGAAGGGCCCCTTCTTGAGACTGCGCGGCATCTAAACCCGCTCCTAGCGCTTCTTGTTCGTCTTGCGGCGGCGGACGATGTACTTGTTCGACGCCTTCTTGGGCGAACGAGTACGACCTTCCTTCTGACCCCACGGGCTGACCGGGTGGCGACCACCGGAGGTCTTGCCCTCACCACCACCGTGCGGGTGGTCGACCGGGTTCATCGCGACACCACGGACGGTCGGGCGAACGCCCAGCCAGCGCTTGCGGCCGGCCTTACCCCAGTTGATGTTGCTCTGCTCGGCGTTGCCGACCTCGCCGACCGTGGCGCGGCAGCGCTGGTCGACCAGGCGGATCTCACCGGAAGGCATGCGGAGGTGGGCCATCGAGCCCTCCTTCGCGAGCAGCTGCACGGAGGTACCGGCGGAGCGGGCGAACTTGGCGCCGCCACCGGGACGGAGCTCGATCGCGTGGATCGTGGTACCGACCGGGATGTTGCGGAGCGCCAGGTTGTTGCCGGGCTTGATGTCGGCCCCGGCACCGTTCTCGACGCGGTCACCCTGCTGGAGGTTGCGCGGGGCGAGGATGTAGCGCTTCTCGCCGTCCGCGTAGTGCAGCAGCGCGATGCGCGCGGTGCGGTTGGGGTCGTACTCGATGTGCGCGACCTTCGCCGGCACGCCGTCCTTGTCGTGACGACGGAAGTCGATCACGCGGTAGGCGCGCTTGTGTCCGCCACCCTGGTGGCGAACGGTCACACGACCGGAGTTGTTACGACCGCCCTTGCTGTGCAGCGGGCGGACCAGCGACTTCTCCGGCGTGGACCGCGTGACCTCGACGAAGTCGGCGACGCTGGAGCCACGACGGCCCGGCGTAGTCGGCTTGTACTTGCGGATTCCCATTTCTCAGTCCTCGTCCGATATCGGACGATCCGGACCGCCGTCAGGCGGTCGGACCGCCGAAGATGTCGATACGGTCGCCCTCGGCAAGAGTCACGATCGCGCGCTTGCTGTCGGCACGCTTACCGAAACCGGTCTTCGTGCGCTTGCGCTTGCCCTGGCGGTTGATCGTGTTGACGCCGGTGACCTTGACCGAGAAGACCGCCTGGACGGCCTGCTTGATCTGGGTCTTGTTGGCGCCGGGGGCCACGACGAACGTGTACTTGCCCTCGTCGAGGAGCGCGTAGCTCTTCTCCGACACGACCGGCTTCAGCAGGACGTCACGGGGGTCCGTGAACGACTTGCTGAGCGGGGTGACGACGGTGTTCTTGCCCTCGGCGGCGTGGCGCTTCGCCTTGGCGACGCGCGCGGCCTTCGCGGCCTTGGCGGCCTTGGGGGCGATGGAGGGGTGACGGATGGCCATCAGACCTCAGTCCCTTCGATGTCGTTGGCCTTCGGGCCGGCGACGAAGGACTCCAGCGCGGCCTGGGTGAAGACCACGTCGTCAGAGACGATCACGTCGTACGTGTTCAGCTGGCCCGGCTCCAGGATGTGCACCTGGGGCAGGTTGCGGGCGGACAGCCACGCGGCCTCGTCGGCGCGCTCGACGACCAGGAGCAGGTTCTTGCGCTCCGAGATCTTGCCGAACAGCGTGCGAGCGGCCTTGGTGGAGGGGGTCTCGCCCGCGATCACGCCGGTGACGACGTGGATGCGGTTGTGGCGGGCCCGGTCGGTGAGGGCGTGGCGCAGGGCCGCGGCCTTCATCTTCTTGGGCGTCCGCTGCGAGTAGTCGCGCGGCTGGGGGCCGTGCACGACGCCACCGCCGGCGAACTGCGGCGCGCGGGTCGAGCCCTGACGGGCGCGGCCGGTGCCCTTCTGGCGGTAAGGCTTCTTGCCACCACCACGGACTTCGCCACGGGTCTTGGTCTTGTGCGTGCCCTGACGGGCAGCGGCGTTCTGCGCGACGACGACCTGGTGGATCAGCGGGATGCTGACCTTCTCCACGCCGAAGATCTCCGCGGGGAGTTCGACGCTTCCGGTCTTCTCGCCGGCAGGCGAAAGGATGTCAACAGTGCTCATCGGTACCTCAGGCCCCCTTGGCCGCGGTGCGGACCAGGACGAGGCCGCCGTTCGGACCGGGGACAGCGCCCTTGATGAGCAGCAGACCCTTCTCCGCGTCAACGGCGTGGACGGTCAGGTTCTGGGTGGTGACGCGCTCGTTGCCCATGCGACCCGCCATGCGGAGGCCCTTGAACACGCGGCCCGGGGTGGCGCAGCCACCGATGGAACCGGGCGAGCGGTGCTTGCGCTGGGTGCCGTGACCGGCGCCGAGGCCCTTGAAGTTGTGACGCTTCATGACACCGGCGAAGCCCTTGCCCTTGCTCTTGCCGGTGACGTCGACCTTCACGCCGGCCTCGAAGACCTCGGCGGAGATCTCCTGGCCCAGCGTGTACTCGGAGGCGTCCGCGGTGCGGATCTCGACGAGGTGACGACGGGGGGTGACGTCGGCCTTGGCGAAGTGGCCCTTGAGGGGCTTGTTCACCTTGCGCGGGTCGATCTCGCCGAAGGCGATCTGGACCGACTCGTAGCCGTCGACGTCGTTCGTACGGACCTGGGTGACGACGTTCGGGCCGGCCTTGACGACGGTGACCGGAACAACACGGTTGTTCTCGTCCCACACCTGCGTCATGCCGAGCTTCTCGCCCAGGATGCCCTTGATCTGCTTAGCCATTACTCAGATCACCGACCCTCAGAGCTTGATCTCGATGTCGACACCGGCCGGGAGGTCGAGTCGCATCAGAGAGTCAACGGTCTTGGGCGTCGGGTCGAGAATGTCGATCAGGCGCTTGTGCGTGCGCATCTCGAAGTGCTCGCGCGAGTCCTTGTACTTGTGCGGCGACTTGATGACGCAGTACACGTTCTTCTCAGTGGGCAGCGGCACCGGGCCCGCGACCGACGCACCAGTACGCGTCACCGTCTCGACGATCTTCTTCGCCGAGGAGTCGATGACCTCGTGGTCGTAGGCCTTGAGCCGGATGCGGATCTTCTGTCCCGCCATGGCTACTCAGTAGTCCTGTCTCTTCGCTCCGGAACCGGTGTCCCGCACTCCCCGCTCCGACCCACGCGGTCGGGCGTGTCGCGCCCTCGCCGACAAAAAAGTCCCACAGAGGACCAATCCATCTCCTACGAGGATTTCCACCGGGCCCTGGTCGGTACCGCACCGCGCTTCCCGAAAGATTCCCGTACGTCCGCCCCAGCGCTGCCCCCAAGGGGCAGTTAAGGCGACGAGTACTGTGGGACTCGCTTCCGGTCCTCCCGGCGGGAGGCGCACAGCATCAACACTCGACCGAGCAACCCCGCTAGTCTGCCATACGGGGCACCGACTCCGCCAATCGAGTCGGGGAGCATACCCCGAGAGTGACGCAGCTCAAACGCGGGGTTCTCCCGGGGTTCACATACCTGAACCTCGGTAAGACGCGCCCCACCCTTTCTTACCCTCCACCGCTATACGTGAGTTGATCATCGATCGACGGCACCACGGGGGTACGTCAGGTATGGCCGACCACTACAGGGTCGACTTCGAAGCACTCGGCAGACTCGTCCTCGACCTCGCCGGATGCGCCCGGAGCATGCGGTCCACCATGCGGCAACTGGAGGACATCGGCCCGTCGGGCACGGGCTCCGCCGAACTGGACGGCGCCTGCGACCACTTCCAGGACAAGTGGGGCCACGGCATCAAGCAGATCGCCGACGCGACGAGCGGCGTCACCGAGCGGGTCGTCCGGGCCGGACGCCTCTACCGGGGCACAGAGCACGAGGTGGTCGCACTCGTCGAGGCCGTCGGCACCGTCGACAAGACCATGCGGGCCGGCCGATGACCGCCACGACGTTCCGCTTCCGGGTCGGACCCGAGTTCCACGCCGTGCCTCTGGACGAGGGCACGCAGGACGAGATGCGGAAGTTCGCCCGCGACTACTGGGGAGAACGCGAGGAACTGGCCCCGCTGCACGCGCTCACCGAAGCCCTGTACGAGGAGAACGCGCGCATCCTCACCGAGGGCGGCGCCGTCTACAACGCGCTCGGCGTCTTCCCCGTGGAAGCCACCCCCAGCCGCATCAGCCGGGCCACCCTCACCATCGGCGTGCGTGAACTCGACAACCCGGACCCCCTGCTCACGGCGACCGGCATCACACGAACCCTGGAGCAGTCCGGCGAGGCCCAACTGATCGCCCTCCCCGCCGGCCCCGCCGCCGTCCACATCGCCGGGTCCCGTGCGGTGTGGGAGTTGCCGGAGGGCGAGCAGGAGCAGTACTTCGTCCGCGTCGAGGTCTGGCTCCCCTTCCCCGCCGAGGACCGCCTGCTGCTGCTCTGCCTGAGTACCCCGGACGTCCAGGACCTCCGCCACTACCAGGCGGTCCTCGCGGACATCGCCGACACCGTCGCCTTCGGCGAACCCACGGAGCCCGACTCCCCCTTCGGTTCCTACTGACCCCACCGAGGAGCCCGTCACCATGCACCCCAAGACGACCGACCCGTACGACGCGCTCGGCTTCGACCCCGCCCCCGGCGACCCGGCCTCGGTGGACCGGCTGGTCGTCTCCCTCACCGGGACCGCGAGACAGCTCGACGACGCCCACGCCACCCTGACCAAGCTGGGCAAGGCGGAGGGGGCCTGGACGGGCGACGGGGCATCCGCGTTCGCAAGCACGACCGGCTCGCTCCCGAGATACCTGAACACCGCGCACGACTCCCTGCTCGACGCCGCGCACGCGCTGCGCGGCTGGGAGGCGCAGCTCACGGAGTTCCAGTACCAGGCCCACCTCTACGAACAGGAGGCCGAGGCGTCCCGCAGCACCCTGGCGCAGGCCCGCGCCGACCCGGACCTGCGACTCGCGGGCCGGACCTTCACCACGCAGGCCGAACTGGACGACGCCCAGCGGCGCCTGGACCACGCCACGAGACGCGTCACCGCGGCGAGCGCGGACCTCGACGCGATCATCGAGAAGGCCCGACAACTCCAGCACGACCACCAGACCATGGCCCACCAGGCCGCCCAGCAGGTCCGCAAGGCCGCCGAGGCCGCACCCGACAAAACCCTCCTCGACAAACTCAAGGACGCCCTCGACATCCTCACCGACCGGGTCGAGAGCCTCGCGGGCGAGGTGTGGAAGTGGGTCCAGGACCACGCGGACGACATCTACGAGATCGGGGACTGGCTCGGCTATGCCAGCGCCGCCTGCGACGTCCTGGCAGTCGTCTTCTCCGAGACCCTCATCGGCGCCGTGGTCTTCGAGGGCATCGGCATGGCCCTCAACAGCGGCGCCCTGCTCGCCCACGGCGTCGGCTGGGCGGCCGGTTCGAAGAAGGGAAACTGGACGGACATCGGCCTGGACCTCGCCGGCTTCATCCCGTTCGGCGACTTCGCCCGGGTCGGAAAGATCGGCAAGGGGACGTTCACCGGCGTCAAGATCCCCATGAGTGTCAACGACTTCGGGGTGAAGGCGGCTGACTCCTGGAAACGCGCGCACGGCATAGTGGAGCAGGCCGGGGGAACCGCGAAGCTGGGTGACGACGCCGAGAAATGGGTGATGCGGAACGTCGGCGCGCTCGGCCGTGAGTCGTACGCGATCCACATCACCGCGGACACGCTGGCGGACCGTTTCAAGGTCGCCGTGGCCAAGGAACTCGGCGACCGCAACCTCTACCGGCCGGGCGCGGGTTTCTCGGACAAGGTGTTCCAGAAGCTGATGCCCAAGCTGATCGAACACACCCCGCTGGGACGTGTCCCAGGACTCTCCGACTCGGTCAGGCCGATCGTGGACGGCGCCGGACAGACGGTCGGCCGCTACATCGACCCTCGCTCCTGGACGGCACGCGGCTACGAGGCCGCGCTCGGTGCGAAACACCTCTATGCGGAAGGCACCCGGTTGGCCACCGAAGAGGTCCAGTTCGCGTCGGACCAGATCCATGAGAAGTACGACGAGGCCCGCGAGAAGGCGAACGGCCTCCTGGCAGCCGTCAACCCGTTGGGATAGCGCCATGCACGACACCCCGTACGCCTTCGTGGTCTCGGTGAACAATCCCGTGCCTGTCTCCGGACCGTCGGCCGCCGGTCTGCCCGCCGACGCCGAGCTGGGAGCGACGATCCGGCTGCGGACCGCACAGCGTCCCGAGGACACACCGCTGGCCCGGGTGTTCGTCCCCCGGTCCGCGCCACGGGGAAAGGGGGTCGTCCCCCTGCCGCTCGCGATCCACGACGGATCGTCCGGCGGCCCGTGGTGCTCGGTCCGCTCCGCCGCTCCCGACACCTACGACGTCCACGCACCCGACGGCACCCACCTGGCCCGGATCGACCGCCGGGCCGGACGGCTCCTGCCCTGTCCCCGTCGCGTCCGCTGGTCCGCGCGGCTCACCGGAGCGCCGTCGGTGATCACGGGGAAGGAAGGCACCTGGTACTCCTGGCTGATCCACGTGGGAACAGCGCCCTTCTGGTTTCTCCTCGCGCTCTGTATGACCCTCTACGCGTACGTCGACGGAACCACGGACGACTACACGTTCGGCCGTCCCGTCCGGACTCGCTGGCGTGCGCCGCACCTTGGCACGGTCCTGGACCATCGAGGCCTGAGCAAGGTCTACCGCCACACACCCCGCCTGCTGGACTCCCGGATCGCCTACGCCCTGGCCGCCCTCCAGACGCTCGAACGCAAAGGCTGACGGACATGCCGGCGTGGTCCCCCCGCCCGCCCAGGTCACCCCTGCGCGTGTGGACCCGCTACCTCGCACAGTGGCTCTGGGCCCCACCGTTCTGGCTCCTGGTCCGCCTCCCCCTCATCGTGCTGGCGCTGCTGGAGATCGACGTACCAGGCCCAGGAAGTCCCGTGTCCCACCGGCGCAACCGCTTCTGGCTGACCAGGGCCGCCCTGCGCCGCTCTCTTCTGACAGACCCCCAGTCCCAGGAGGGGGAGCTCCGACGCCTGCTGGCGGAGCACCGTCCCCCCTGCGCCGCCGCCCGCGGTCTGCCCTGCACCACGAGACACCATCACCTCACGATCGACGACACCTACTACCGCCTCCTGGGCGCACGTCACGCCTACCGCATCGCGCACACCGAGTACGGCTGGCGGCTCTCCCCCGAGGTCGAGCGCGGGCTCCCCGGGCGGCTGGTGCTGCGCTGTTCATGACCCGAGTGTCCTGAGCGCCGAGTCACGGGACGACGAGGCCGAGGCGAGTGCGGTCCGGCGCAGGGCGGCCCGATGCCTCTCGTCGAGGCCGACGGCCTTCGCCCAGGTGTCGGTCAGGTCGGCGCTCTGCTCCTCGAACGCCTGCGCGCTGTTCTCGGCACCGCCCGTGCGCAGGGTGCGCAGCCAGGATCCGACGAGGTGTCCCGCGGGGTCGGCGGCGTAGGAGGGCGGCTCAGCGGACGCCCTGGTCAGGCCCTCGACGACGTCCCGCTGCCACACCTTCGCCCGCTCCTCGCCGAGATCCTGCCGTACGGCCTCGGCAACGGCGTCGTAGGAACCCAGGGTGTAGGAGCCGCTCGCCGTCGGGTCGGTGCCGCGTGGCGCTGCCGCGAGTGTCTCGGCGGCGTTGCGGGTCGCCGCCGTCCGCAGGGTGACGTACGCGGCGGGTTCCTCGGAGACGGCCCGGACGGCAGGCAGCAGCAGGGTCTCGGGGACGGCCATGTGGACGCCGTCGGAGTCCTGCCAGGCCGGTTGGGAGGGGAGGCCGTGCCGGGAGTGGTCGCCGGTCCACAGGCCGAGGATCACCCCCGGTGTCGGCCGCGTGGTCGGCGAGCGCCTCGGCGAGGGGGACGGCGAACTCGTCCGGCAGGCGGCCGTCCGACTTCCCGACCGCGTCGCCGGTGGCGACCAGGACGTCCTTCATGGCCTGCGCCTGGGCGAGCGTGTGGGTCCCCGGTCCGGCTCCGACCGTCGCCTTCTTGACGGCCGCTCCCAGCTCGGCGCAGTCCGTCCCCGCCGGGTACCCGGAGCCGAGCGCCTCGCGCACCGGCTCGCACGTCCCGGGGGTCTCGGCGGGTGCGCGAGGCGCCCGCACCGCGAAGGGCGGGGAGAAGCTTCGGACACGGGTGTCTTCCCTCGGTTCAGTTCGTGGTGTCCGTCAGGTACTTCGACGCGGCTGTCTCCCCCGTGGTGAAGCCGCCGCGTATCCCCCCGACGAACGCTTCCACCAGACGTTCGCCGCTCGCGGAGTCGGTGTCGGCGTCCGGCCGGCTCTGCTCACCGAGTGACCTACGCCACCTCAGCGACCCTCACTTGAGCTCCCGCAGCCCCGAGATCCGGGAGGAGGCGGAGCTGTTGAATGCCTTCCGGCGCAGACCCTCCCGCTCCTTCTCGTCGATCCCCAGGGCCTTCGCCCAGATGTCGGTCATGTCGGCGCTCTGCCGCTGGAGGGCGGACAGCGGGTCCGCCGCACCCGTCCGCAGTACGCCCTGCCAGGAGACGACGATGTGGTCGACGGGGTTCTCCCCGTAGGCGGGCGGCGTCGCGGGACCTGCGGCCAGCCCCCTGAAGACCGCCTCCGTCCACGTGTCGTCCTGCCTCTTCTCGGCCACCGCGTCCAGGAAGCCGAGGACGCGGGCGTTGCGTGCCATCGGCGACGCCGGCTCCGCGCCGGTCGGGTCACGGCGTACGGCGTTCAGCTCCCGCGCACCCTCCCGGGCCGTCGCCGTGCGCAGGGCGACATAGGCCGCGGCGTCCTGCGACAGCTCCCGCAGGACGCGTTCGACGGTCGCGGTCGGGAGGGACATATGCACCCCGTTCTCGTCCTCCCAAGCGGGCTCGGAGGAGAAGGCCCTGCGGACGTAGTCACCGGTCGTGATGCCCAGGATCATCTGCGTGTCCGCCGAGTAGTCCGCCAGCGACTCGGCGAACGGGAGCCGCAGCGCCGGGTCGAGGTGATTCGACGGGGAGCGCAGGGTGTCGTCCACGGCCATGAGGACGTCTCTCATGGCCCGCGCCTGCGTCACCGAGTGCCGCCCGGGCCCGGCCCCGACGGTCGCCTTCCTGACAGCCGCGCCCAGCTCGGCGCAGTTCGTCCCCTCCGGGCTCCCGCCACCGAGAGCCCGCTGCACCCGCTTGTCGTCGAGCAGAGCCTCGCACCCTCCCTTGCCGCCGGGTTCCGCCAGGAGCCGGCAGGCACCGGCGCCGACACCTAGCGCGCAGAGGGCGACGACGGTCACGGCGAGGAGGCGGGAGCGCCGGGCGGGGCGAGCGGGCGTCTCGGACATGGCTTCCTTGCTGAGGAGGGAGTGGGGGCGGTGCGGGGTCTCAGTTCGAGGTGTCGGTCAGATACTTGTTCGCGAGATTGCTCCCCCGGTCGTGGCCGTTGAGCATGTCGTCGGTGAGCGCTTGCACCTGAGCCTGCCCAGCGGGGGTTTTCCGGTCGATGTCGGCCCGGTCGTCGGCCCAGCTCTCGACCATGAGCGCCATCTGGTTGTTCGCGGCGAGGTACTCGTCGGCGATCGCGGCGTCGGCCGTCGCGTCCGCGTCGGCCTTCATGGCGTTGCCCCACTGCCAGGCCCAGGTGTCGACGCCCCGCTGGATGGCGTCGCCGAAGGCGATCGACACGCCGCCCGTGGTCACGTAGAGCGGGGTCACCGCGCCGCCGACGACGTGGTAGGCGACCTTGGACTTCCAGTCCGCTTCGCTGTATGCGGCCATGCGGCCGTCGTTGATCACATCCTCCCGGATGGCCGAGTACACCCCGAGCGTCGCGCCGGCCTTGCCCAGCGGCGCGGAGTGCTCGAAGCCGGTCGCGTTCTCCGGTACGGCCCGCAACTGCGTGTCGATGTACCTCGACTCCGCCTTGTGCAGGGTCGCGTAGGCGTCCGGGTCCTCGGAGAGCCCTCGCATGACTTGCACCAGGTCCTTCTGGGACACGGCCAGGTGGGCGGTGCCGCCGTCGGTGAAGTACCCGTCGCCGGTCACGGCCCGCACGTAGTCACCTCGCATACCGCCGAGGATCTCGTGCGTGTCCGAGGTGTACTCGGCGAGCGCGCGGGCGAGCGGCTGCCGGAGGTTCGGCTGCACAGTCGTGTCCGTGCCGAGGGTCGGCGCGAGTTCGGTGACGACGGCGTGCGTCACGCGCGCCTGGGCCTCGGTGTGGTTCATACCGGGCCACGGGTCCTGTCCCGCCGCCAGGGGTGGGTGTCCCGTCGCCGCCGCCTCCAGTGCCGCGCCGAGGCCGGTCCTGCTCAGCGGGTCGTCCAGTTCCATGACGGAGACGCCGGTGAGGACGTGGCGGGGCCAGGCGCGGGTGCCGGCGCCCTCGCCGAGGAGGTAGTGGAGGTGGTCGCCGCCGGAGGGCCGGGCGGGGTCGAAGAAGGCGGTCGCGGCGTCGGGGTTCCTGCTCATGAGGCCGAGGACGGAGTCGAGGGCGTCGGCGCGGACGCCGTCGTGGCCGGGACCCCACTGCGTGAAGAGGCCGGGGTGCGCGCGCTCGGCGGAGATCATGCGGCCGGCGGTGTCGCCGAGGAACTGGTCGTCGTAGCCGGTCCCGGCGTGCTGCATGAGGGCGGCGAGCGACTGGTAGCCGTAGAGGGGGTTGCTCTTCGAGCCGAAGTTCTTCGTGCCCGCCTTGTCGAGTCCCTCGCTCCACTGCCGGTAGAACGTGCCGTCCGAACTCGCCAGCCACTCCTTGAACTTGGCCGACCCCGGCGGCATGTCGGCGGCGCTGCCGGGCACTTGGGTGGCGGTGGCGAGGACGTCGGCCAACCCGCCCTGGATCTGGGTGTGGACGGCGTTGCCGGCGAGCTTGAGCATCGCCTCGGGACCGAGTCCGCTCAGGAAGGCCTGGCTGAACGCCTTGTCACCGGCGTTGTCGCGGAACGCCCGCTGGAGTTCGGCGAGTTCGGCGGCGGACACCTTCTCCCCCTGGGCGAGACGGCCGGCGATGTCGTCGGCGGCGCGCGCCTCGTACTGCTCGATGTCGCCGAGGGCACCCCCGTTGAACCCGGCGAGGGTACCGTCGTTCGGGTCGGAGTCGACGACGACGGCCTTGAGGGCGATCTCGACCCCGTGGTCCGCGTCGGTGACGGCGGCCACAGCCTGGTCGAGGCGGGCCTGCCAGGAGGCGACGCTCTTGCGGACGCTCGCCTGGTAGTCGGGGTCGTGGACGTAGGCGCTACGGGCACCGGCGTCCAGGGCGGCCGTGTCGAAGGCGACGATGCCCTGTTCGGAGACCTTCATGCCCTCGGCGACGGCGTCGGCGCGGGCCGACTCCAACTTCCCCCGCAACTCCGCGAACTGCGTGTGCGCGTCCCTCAACAGGGAGGCGATCGCCTTGGCTTCGACCTGCGCGTTCTGGAACTCCTTGAGTGTGACGTCGAACCGCCGGTTCGCGGCGCCTGCGCTGAGACCGAGCCAGGAGGTGCCCAGGGAGATGCCGTGGACGTCGCGGGAGTAGGCGGTCTCCTGCTTGTTCAGCTCGGCCGCCATGCCGTCCCAGCGGGTCGCGGCGGCGGTGAGCGCGGCGAGGTCGGTGGTCATGATGTCGTGGTACGTCGGCACGGTGTCGTCGTCCCCGGTCAGTACTGGTCGAGCGGGGAGATCCGCCGGACGCCGAGGCCGACGGAGAGGTCGGTGCCCTGGAGGGTGAGCCGGGCGGCGCGCAGTGCCTCCTTCTCGGAGCCGAGCCGGTTCATGAGGCCCTGCGACTGCTCGCCCCAGGCGGCGTGCGCCTTCTTCACCGCACCCGAAGTCGCCCATCCCTCGAAGGACTTGACGACGGTCCCGGTCTCGTCGTCCGCCCAGTCGGCGGCGGTCCGCGTGTCCGGCTCGATGTGATCCTGGATGGCTTTGGCCGCGGCTTCCTTCTGGGTGGGTGTGGACGCCACTTCCGGTGCCGGTTCCGGCGGTCGACCCATGTCGCTGCACCCCCGTGCGCACGTGCGATTGCTCAAACCACCAATGTCACCTGGGCGAACCGTTGCGACAAGTGAAGATCTCACGTCTTCAGGGCAGTTCGCGGCGCAGCGCCTCGTCCAGTTGCTCCGCCACCGTCGCCGGGTCGGCGTTGCCCCTGAGCAGCGGGTCGAGTCTCTCGACGAGCGTCTGGGTGACGGCGCCGTACAGCGGGGTGCGGGGTCGCTGGACGGCGGTGCGCAGCGCGGGCAGCAGGACGTTCTGGTTGAAGCGCTCCCGGTCCGGTGTGCCGTGGCCGGGACTCTCTCCGGCGCTCTGCGCGCCGGAGTCGTAGGCGTGTGTGCAGGGCAGGGTCCCTTTGTAGGAGGACTCGCGGGTCGCCGCGAACCCGGCGCGCAGCAGGCATCGTTCACTGTCGGCGTCGGTGAGGAACCGGATCAGCTCGGCGGTCTTGGCGGCCTTCGCCCCGGAGACGGACCGGGTCATGGCGAGGTTCTGCCCGCCGAGCACGGCCTTGCCGGGCAGCTGCGTCACCCCGAGGTTCCCCCGGAACGCCTTAGCCAACGCGGGGTAGGCGTAAGGCCAGTTGCGCAGGAACGTGGTCTTCCCCTGGGTGAAGTCGCTGAGCGAGCCGGACTCGTCGGAGGTGTACGCGCGCCGCAGGACATAGTCCATCCGGTCACGCAACTCCTCGACGCCTTTGGCCAGTTGGGCCTTGTCGGCCCGGTACCGTCCGTCGTCGTCGGTGATCCGCAGCCCCGGTACGGCGGAGGCGAACGCCTCGATCGCGTTGACGGTCCGCCCTTCGTACGGGGCGAGTTGGGTGGTCCAGCCCGCTTCCCAGTGGGCCGGCCTGCGGTCGCGCACGGCGCTGAGGTAGCGCTGGAGGTCCGCCCAGCGGGCGACGGGCCCGATCTCGCCCCCGACCTGGTCGCGCCGGTAATACAGCAGCCCCACATCGCTGTTGAACGGCACGGCGTAGCGCCGCCCGTCCCAGAACGACGTCGCGTCGACCGACGTGATGAGGTCACCGGGGTCGCGGACGGCGTCGTCCGGCAGCGGCTGGAGGAGTTTCGCGGCGGCGAACTCCGGGATCCAGGTGACGTCCAGGTTGACGACGTCGTACGAGCTGCTGCCGGACTGCAACGCGGCCAGCAGTTGGCTGCGCTGCTCGTCGGCGGAGCCGGGGAGTTCGACGAGGATCGCCGTGTAACCACTGTTGCCCTGCTGGGCGTTCCAGGTGTCGATGAGGCGCTGGCGGGTGCCGTCGGTGACGTCACGGCCGCTGGCGACGAAGATCGGGGAAGGCTCCTGCCCGGACGGCGGCTGCTCGGACGGCCCGCCCGACGTGCAGGCGGTGAGCGTCAGCAGCAGGGCCGCGAGCCAGGTGTGCCGCCTCATTTCTCCCCCGTCCCGGTGCCCGTGCGGGCGACCTCGTCCCGCAGATCGGCGGCCAGGTCGTGCCCGGGATCCAGGCAACGCCCTTGCGACGCACCGGAGATGACCCGGTCGGCGCGGTCCGGCTCACAGCCCCCGGTCGCCAGGGACACCATGGTCACCGGCACCCCCGAGTCCCGGGCGAGCGCCTTCAGGTCCGCCAGGTTCTGCCCGGTCAGCCGGTCGTTGTCCTCGTCGTCCGTCAAGTAGACGACCATCTGGGGCTGTTGGGTGTCGACGCCCTGCCGCTTCATGAACTCCAGCGCGTCACGCAGGGCTTGGTACGGATCGGCCTCGGCGCCGCGCGCCCCCGCCTTCCGGGCGGCCTCCAGGGCCCGTACGGCGTCGGCGCGCGCGTGCGGTCCGAAGGGCAGCAGGTCGGTATGGGTGGGCCCGGTGCGCCCGGCCACCGCCCACACCCCGTACCGGTCCTTGCCGCCCAGCCCGCCGAGCGACTGCTGGATCAGTCCCGGTCCGCTGCTCGGACCGCGCCACAGCCTGTCCATGGACCCGGAGCTGTCCAGCAGGAACAGCACCTGGCCGGGCCCGAGGGCGTTGCGGTACCGCCCCAGCGTGGCGTTCATCGCGGTCGCCTCGGTGTACCGCCCGGAGTCGGCGAGGCCGGCCTCGGCACCGTGCGGTGTCACGCCGAGGAACCGGTGGCCTGCGTCGGCCGAGCGCAGGCCCTCGCCGCCGAGGATCTTGCGCCCCTCGTCCCCGGTCAGCCAGTCCCTGAACCGCTCGATCTCGGTCTGCCGCGCCGGGGCGTCCCGGACGGCCGCGAGCCACCGCACCCGCACGAACGTGGGGGTCAGCCCCGGTACGTCGTCCGGGTACAGCGCGGTCCGCGACTCCCAGCCGCCCCAGGGGCAGTCGGTGTTGCCGGTCAGGGCGAACTCGGGTACCAGGACCGCGCTCGGTGGCCCTCCCGAGGCCGCGCACAGCAGTTCGGCGGCGTCGCGCGCGGGTGGCCCCTGGTGGGCGACGCGGCGCTCTCCGCCCCGGGTGTCGTCGGTCTCCCCGTACAGGCCCATCGTCGCGAAGAGCGCCGAGTCCGTGTACTCCGGATCGGGACGGCGGACCGTCAACCCGCCGCTCGCCAGGTCCGTCGCCATCCGCACGAGCGACCTCCCGGTGCGCTGCCACGGGGCATCGTAGGAGGCGGCGAGGACGACCGGGGAGTACGCGAACGGCCCGCTGTCGGCGTGGAGTTGGACGACGGGGTCGTCTCCGATCGGATCGGGCCGGGCCCGGTCGAGGTCCGCGCGGCTGCCCGGGATCCACACGTCCGGCTGCGGGCCGATGTCCCGCTGCGGCTGCGGCTCGCCGTCCCGCCCCGTCGGCCGCCGCCATTTCCCGGCCTGCTCCCGCAGCCCCGTCACCACGTCGGTGGCCCCCGCGCTGTACACCCCGATCCCGCTCCTGCGGCACCCGTCCCGCAGGTTCTCCGGCGACTCGGTGTACGCGTTCGCCGCCGCCGCGATCACCGGTTCCAGATCCGCGTCGGTCAGCACCCGCAGGTGCAACGGCGGCGCGCAGACACCGTTCCCGTCCCCGGCGAGTACGCCGATCCCGAAGCCGCCCGCGACGGTGGCGACGGCCGTGAGCGCCAGGGTGAGGACGAGGCCGCCGGCGCGGTGGAGGAGGGGGGCGAGGCGTTTCAGCCAATGTGGGGGAAGTTCCTCCGGTTCCGGCGACGAGACGGGGTTCGACGTCCCGGCGGAGGCGTCCGGTTCGTCAGCAGCGCGCCCGTGCCCCCTCAACAGCACATCCACCCCGGGGTCCCACTGCGCCTGCGGCTCCTGTGTCTCCCCCTCCCTGTAGTGCGTCGGAACGGCCGCCGCCCGCATGCGCGCCCGCAACCGCTCGTACACCTGGGAAAGCGACAACTCATCGCGTTCGCCGAGGACTTCGATCAGTTCGCGGGTGAAGGGTGTCGCCTCGGAGTGGTCCCCGGGGGTGATGAGCCGGTGGGCCTGTGCGCTCATCAGCAGCATGACCTTGTGGTCGTCGCGCAGGCCGTCCAGCGTGTGCCGCGCGTTGCCCGAGTAGCAGCAGTCCAGGATGACCACGACCCGCTCGGCCCGGCTCTGGTCCAACTCGGCGAGGACGGACTCGAAGCTCGCGGAACCGGGGAACGATCCCTTGCCGCTGTACACGATGCGCGCGTTGCGCATCTGGAGGTGCAGGTCGTTACCCCCCACCCGCACGATGCCGTGCCCGGCGAAGTAGAGCAGCAGCAGGCCCTCGGCCTCCTGTGCGACCTTGTGCAGCGCGACGTCGAAGCCGTCCAGGAAGGGGGAGTCGCACACGAGCACGTCGTCGTCCGACCCGAACATCCCGCTGCGGCGCAGGACGTCGCAGAGTTCCGAGCGGTTGTGCTCGACAGCCTTCAACTGCCCGGACACACCGCCCTTTTCGACGTCCGTGTGGTCGTACCTGGAGACCCCCACCACCAGCGCCCGGTTGACCTTCCCCCGCGGGTCGAAGCGGTTCACCGGACTACTCCTGGTCTGGGTCCAGCGGATCCACCGGAGGGTCGGCCGTGGCCTCCCCCGTCACCCGGTCGCGGTTGGATCTCCACGCGTGCACGGAGGAGAGGAGCACGCCGCCGATCGTCGCGAGGTCGGCGACGGAGTCGACGATCTGGACCACCAGATCCATCTGGAGGCCCATGTGCTCGTGCTCGCCGCCCGCCGAGGGCCGCACCTCGAACCGTAACCGTCCCTCACGCACCAGCCCGCCGAGCAACTCCTCCCGCTCCAGCCAGGCTTTCAGCGCATCGGCATCGCTCCCGCCCCCGAGCCGAACCCGCCAACCCGATTCAGGCACCGCTTCCCCGTCAGCCATGCCCGCCATCATGGCACCGGTCCCACCCCTGGGGGACCCTTTGGACAAAAGCGGACCAGGCGGCCGGAGGCACTCGGGCCCCACCCCCTCAACAGAAAGGACCCGTACGACCGAAGTCGTACGGGTCCCCTCAAGGAGCTACCGCTCAGAGAGCTACCGGAGGCTCAAGATCACTTGGTGATCTTGGTGACCTGGCCGGCGCCGACCGTCCGGCCACCCTCACGGATGGCGAACTTCAGGCCCTCTTCCATGGCGATGGGCTGGATGAGCGAAACCGACATGTCGGTGTTGTCACCCGGCATGACCATCTCGGTGCCCTCGGGGAGGGTCACGACGCCGGTCACGTCCGTCGTGCGGAAGTAGAACTGCGGGCGGTAGTTGTTGAAGAACGGCGTGTGACGGCCACCCTCGTCCTTGGACAGGATGTACGCCGTGGCCTCGAACTCCGTGTGCGGCGTGACCGAACCCGGCTTGATGATGACCTGGCCGCGCTCGACGTCCTCGCGCTTGATGCCACGCAGGAGCAGACCGACGTTCTCACCGGCCTGGCCCTCGTCGAGCAGCTTGCGGAACATCTCGATACCGGTGACCGTGGTGGTGGTCTTCTCGGTCTTGATGCCGATGATGTCGACGGTCTCGTTGACCTTGAGGACACCACGCTCGATACGACCGGTGACGACGGTGCCACGACCGGTGATCGTGAAGACGTCCTCGATCGGCATCAGGAACGGCTTGTCGACGTCACGCTCGGGCTGCGGGATGTTCTCGTCGACGGCGGTCATCAGGTCGAGGACCGTCTTCGCCCACTCCGGGTCGCCCTCAAGCGCCTTGAGCGCGGAGACCTTGACGACCGGCAGGTCGTCGCCCGGGAACTCGTACTCGGAGAGGAGCTCACGGACCTCAAGCTCGACGAGCTCCAGGATCTCCTCGTCGTCCACCATGTCGGCCTTGTTCAGGGCGACGACGATGTAGGGGACGCCGACCTGGCGGGCCAGGAGGACGTGCTCCTTCGTCTGCGGCATCGGGCCGTCGGTGGCGGCGACCACGAGGATCGCGCCGTCCATCTGCGCGGCACCGGTGATCATGTTCTTGATGTAGTCCGCGTGACCCGGGCAGTCGACGTGGGCGTAGTGACGCGCCTCGGTCTGGTACTCGACGTGCGCGATGGAGATGGTGATACCGCGCTGACGCTCTTCGGGCGCCTTGTCGATGTTGTCGAACGCGGTGGCCTCGTTCAGGTCCGGGTACGCGTCGTGCAGCACCTTGGTAATGGCGGCCGTGAGGGTCGTCTTACCGTGGTCGATGTGACCGATGGTGCCGATGTTGACGTGCGGCTTAGTCCGCTCGAACTTTGCCTTTGCCACTGGGGTTCTCCTGTGGAGTTGCTGTACGCCTCTTGGTTCTGAACCGGCGCCAGGGATCTTTGCTGTCGTTTCCCGGGCCCCGGGCCCTACCCCCACGAATGTGGAGGAAAGGCCCGTGAGACACCGGGGTAAAGCCTACGGCGTGCGAACGCGGTGCGTTACTCGCCCTTGGCCTTCGCGATGATCTCCTCGGCGACGTTCCGGGGAACCTCGGCGTAGGAGTCGAACTGCATCGAGTAGCTTGCGCGCCCCGACGTCTTGCTGCGGAGGTCGCCGACGTAGCCGAACATCTCCGACAGGGGCACGAGGCCCTTCACGATGCGGGCACCGTGACGCTCCTCCATGGCCTGGATCTGGCCGCGGCGGGAGTTGATGTCGCCGATGACGTCACCCATGTAGTCCTCGGGCGTGGTGACCTCGACGGCCATCATCGGCTCAAGGAGCACGGGCTTGGCCTGGCGAGCGGCCTCCTTGAACGCCTGCGAACCGGCGATCTTGAAGGCGAGCTCGGAGGAGTCGACCTCGTGGTAGCCACCGTCGATGAGGATGACGCGAACGCCGGTCATCTCGTAACCGGCCAGGATGCCGAACTGCATGGCCTCCTGCGCACCGGCGTCGACCGAAGGGATGTACTCCTTCGGGATACGGCCACCGGTGACCTTGTTCACGAACTCGTACGACGTGTCGCCGCCCTCGATGGGCTCGATCGCGATCTGCACCTTGGCGAACTGACCGGTACCACCGGTCTGCTTCTTGTGGGTGTAGTCCACGCGCTCGACGGCACGGCGGATCGTCTCGCGGTACGCGACCTGCGGCTTGCCGACGTTGGCCTCGACCTTGAACTCACGGCGCATACGGTCGACCAGCACCTCAAGGTGCAGCTCGCCCATACCACCGATGATGGTCTGGCCGGTCTCCTCGTCCGAGTGGACCTGGAAGGAGGGGTCCTCCTCCGCGAGACGCTGGATCGCGATGCCCAGCTTCTCCTGGTCGCCCTTGGACTTGGGCTCGATGGCGACCTGGATGACCGGCGCCGGGAAGTCCATGGACTCCAGGATCACCGGCTGCTTGTCGTCGCACAGCGTCTCACCGGTGGTGGTCTGCTTCAGGCCCATGACGGCGACGATGTCGCCGGCGCCCACCGACTCGATCTCCTCACGCTTGTTCGCGTGCATACGGTAGATCTTGCCGATGCGCTCCTTCTTGCCCTTGACGGAGTTCAGCACCGCGGTGCCGGACTCCAGGCGGCCCGAGTAGACCCGGACGAAGGTGAGCTTGCCGAGGTGCGGGTCGCTCATGATCTTGAACGCGAGCGCGGAGAGCGGCTCCTCGTCCGACGGCTTGCGCTTGACGACCTCGTCCGGGTTGTTGACGGCGCGGCCCTCGATGGCCTCGACGTCGAGCGGAGTCGGCAGGTAGCGCACGACCGCGTCGAGCAGGGGCTGGACGCCCTTGTTCTTGAACGCGGTGCCGCAGAACACCGGGGTGACCGTCACGCCGTTGGACTTGCCGGAGGCGATCGTGATCTTGCGGAT
This sequence comes from Streptomyces sp. S6, assembly GCF_054880855.1. NCBI lineage: Bacteria > Bacillati > Actinomycetota > Actinomycetes > Kitasatosporales > Streptomycetaceae > Streptomyces > Streptomyces sp. S6. Next base: position 20,349 of record NZ_JBTYMC010000018.1, read on the forward strand.
CGCGGCGTAGAGCTGCTCCTCGGTGGGCTCCTGGCCCTCCAGGAAGAGCTCCATGATCGTGTCGTCGTAGTCGGCGACAGCCTCGATCAGCTTGTTGCGGTACTCGTCCGCGGCCTCGGTGTGCGTGGCGGGGATGTCGACGACGTCGTACATCTCGCCCTTCGCCGCCTCCGCCGACCACACGAGCGCCTTCATGCGGACGAGGTCCACGACGCCCTGGAAGTCGGCCTCGGCGCCGATCGGGAGCTGCATGACGAGCGGGATGGCGCCCAGGCGGTCCGAGATCATGTCCACGCAGCGGTGGAACTCGGCGCCCGTGCGGTCCAGCTTGTTGACGAAGCAGATACGCGGCACGCCGTAGCGGTCCGCCTGACGCCAAACCGTCTCGGACTGGGGCTCCACGCCGGCAACGCCGTCGAACACCGTCACGGCGCCGTCGAGAACGCGGAGCGAACGCTCCACCTCGACGGTGAAGTCGACGTGACCCGGGGTGTCGATGATGTTGATCGTGTGGTCGACGTCTTCGAGCGGCCAGTGACAGGTGGTGGCAGCAGAGGTGATCGTGATGCCACGCTCCTGCTCCTGCTCCATCCAGTCCATGGTGGCAGCACCGTCGTGGACCTCACCGATCTTGTACGACACACCGGTGTAGAACAGGATGCGCTCGGTGGTGGTCGTCTTGCCCGCGTCGATGTGGGCCATGATCCCGATGTTGCGGACCTTGGCCAGGTCAAGCGAAGTGGTAGCCATAAGGCTTCTGTCTTCTCTCGGTCTCGATGTGGACTGCGACTACCAGCGGTAGTGCGCGAAGGCCTTGTTGGACTCGGCCATCTTGTGGGTGTCCTCGCGCTTCTTGACGGCCGCACCGAGGCCGTTCGAAGCGTCGAGAAGCTCGTTGAGCAGGCGCTCGGTCATGGTCTTCTCGCGACGGGCGCGGGAGTAACCGACGAGCCAGCGCAGCGCGAGCGTGTTGGCGCGACCGGGCTTGACCTCGATCGGGACCTGGTACGTCGCACCACCGACACGGCGGGACTTGACTTCGAGCGTCGGCTTGATGTTCTCCAGCGCGCGCTTCAGCGTGATGATCGGGTCGTTGCCCGTCTTCTCACGCAGACCCTCCATGGCGCCGTAGACGATGCGCTCGGCGGTGGAGCGCTTGCCGTTCAGCAGCACCTTGTTGATGAGGGAGGTCACCAGGGGGGAGCCGTAAACCGGGTCGATGATGACCGGGCGCTTCGGGGCGGGGCCCTTACGAGGCATTCTTACTTCTCCTTCTTGGCGCCGTAGCGGCTGCGGGCCTGCTTGCGGTTCTTGACACCCTGGGTGTCGAGGGAACCGCGGATGATCTTGTAGCGAACACCGGGCAGGTCCTTCACACGGCCACCACGCACGAGCACGATGGAGTGCTCCTGCAGGTTGTGTCCCTCACCCGGAATGTAAGCGGTGACCTCGATCCCGCTGGTCAGACGCACACGCGCGACCTTACGCAGGGCCGAGTTCGGCTTCTTCGGGGTGGTCGTGAACACACGCGTGCAGACGCCACGGCGCTGGGGAGAACCCTCCAGTGCGGGCGTCTTGTTCTTCTCGACCTTGTCCTGCCGGCCCTTCCGGACCAGCTGCTGGATCGTAGGCACTACTTCTCCGGTTTCTGTGTGCCGATGGTGAAGCTAACCTGGAACATTCGCCGACCCACGCGGTCGGGTGTGTCGGACCCGGCAGACCCCCGCCGCGAGGCGGGAAGAGGCTCGGATCGCGGTGGCCGTACACGGCTCACGTGCGGTTGAGGACACGCACAGGAGCCAGGGCACACCCCAGGCACAAGTCCCGAGGGTACCCAGAGGGTGGGCCTCGGTCAAAATAAAAGGGTCACGGCACGACACGCCGGGGCTTGTCAGGGCCGCTGATCCGTGACCCGTGTTACCCGTCCGCCGTCGCGCGCGCTGTCACGGGCGCTGTCACGGCCGACGAAATAGGTGGGCCGGTTCTGCACGGCCGTGTAGATCCTGCCCACGTATTCACCGAGCAGTCCTACGCAGACCAGCTGGACGGCCCCGATGAACAGCACCCCGATGAACAGCGACGTCCACCCCGGCACGGTCTCCTCGTAGGCGTGCGCCCACAGCGTGTACCCGATCAGCCCGAGGCAGACGAGGAAGGCGAGCCCCCCGAGCCAGGTCGCGATCCTCAGCGGGGCCGCCGAGAACCCGGTCACGCTGTCCAGGGCCAGCCGGATCATCCGGCCCAGCGGATACTTGCTGCTGCCCGCCGTCCGCGGCGCCCTCTCGTACCGCACCTCACCGCTCGGGAACCCCAGCCAGGGCACCAGGAGCCGGTACACCCGCTGCTGGTCGGGAAGCGCCTTCAGCGCGTCGACGGCGGCCCGGCCGAGGAGCCGGAAGTCACCGGCCTGCGCGGGCACGGAGGGGCCCGCCAGACGCCGTACGAGACGGTAGTAGAGGGACGCCGTCCACCGCTTGAACCCGGTGTCGCTCGCCCGGTCCGCGCGGATCCCGTACACGATGTCGAGGCCCTCCTTGCGGGCCAGCTCCAGCATCTCGGGGATCTTCTCGGGCGGGTCCTGGAGGTCGGCGTCGATACTCGCGACGAACTCGCCGCCCGCCCGGTCCAGACCCGCGGTCAGCGCCGCCTGGTGCCCGGAGTTGCGGCGCAGGCCGATGATCCTCAGCTCGGGCCAGCCGAGCCGGAAGGCGTCCAGGAGGACGCCGGTGCGGTCCGTGCTGCCGTCGTCCACCGCCACGACCTCGTACGGCTCCCCCAGCCCGTCGAGGACGGGGCGCAGCCGGCTCACCAGAGCGGGGAGCGCCTCCTCCTCGTTGAACATGGGAATGACGACCGAGAGCGCAACCGGAACCGCCGGTATGCCATCGTCCTGGTTGTCCACGAGCCTCTCCCGAGTTGTCCACAGGCTTCTCCCGAAACCTGTGGAGCGGATGTGCGACTCTGATGCGATCTTATGCCTGGCCCCGCTGGCCCTGCCGCCGAGGGAGAACCCGTCGAATGAGTACCACCGCGACCGAACCCGTGGCGACGGCGCCGAAACCGCCGCGCCGCTTCACGGTGCCCGACGGGGTACGACCGTACCTCCCGGCGCTGGCCCTGTACGGCGCCTGCAAAATCGTCGGCCTCGGGGTCTTCGCCTACCTCCTGGAGTGGGCCGGCGACTACCGCACGAAGGACCCCCGGTTCGGCGGCGGCGCCCACTGGTGGGACGTCCTCCAGACCTGGGACGGCTGGTGGTATCTCCAGGTCGCCGAAAAGGGGTATGACCCGAAGCCGCTCCAGCACCTCGCGCCGGGCGGCGTCTTCACCGTCCAGCAGGACTCGGTGGCCTACTTCCCCCTCTACCCCGGCCTGATCAGGGGCGTCTCCGAGGTGACCGGCCTCGGCCTCTACGGCTCCGCGATCCTCGTCTCGGTCCTCGCGTCCTTCGTCGCGGCGGCCGGCGTCTACGCCGTGATCTCCCTGCTCGCCGGCCCCCGGGCGGGCACCGTCGCCGCAGGCCTGTGGGCCATCGTCCCCGGCGCCGGCGTCCAGTGGGCCGTCTACTCCGAGTCCCTCTTCATCGCCATCGCCGCCTGGACCTGCTGGTGCGTCATGAAACGCCACTGGGTCCCCGCGGGTCTCCTGGCCTTCCTCGCCGGCCTCAACCGCCCCACGTCGGCCGCCCTCATCGGCGCGGTGGGCCTGGCGGCGCTGATGACGCTGGCCCGCAAGGAGTCCCGCCGCGAACACGGCATCTCCGGCCCGGTGTACGCGATGATCGCGGCGCCGCTGGGCCTGCTGACCTACATCACCTGGGTCGGCCTCAGCATGGGCGACCTCACCGCCTATTTCACCCTCCAGCGTGAAGGCTGGGCCCACTACTTCGACTTCGGCGCCTACACCTGGGACGTCCTGACCAACACGGCCGTGGGCAAGACCAACTACCTCTTCGCCTTCCCGATCCCGGACCTGTTCGCCGTCCTCCTGGTCCTGACCCTCCCGTTCCTCATCGCCCTGCTCCTCCGGACAAAACCCCCACTGGTCCTGACCGCCTACACCCTGGCCTCGATCATCACAGTCCTGGGCACCCAACAAATGTTCGCCAACACCCCGCGCTACCTCCTGCCGGTGTTCCCCTTGCTACTGGCCCCGGCCATGGCGCTGGCCCGCCTGAAGTGGACGACCCTGGCGGCCCTGTTCGTACCGTTCGCGGTGGCGTCGGGGTGGTACGCGCACTACTTGATGTTCGAGCTGGGGATCCCGTAGGCACGGAGGGGTCAGCGGCGCGGGCCCGTATCGATCTGCGGCTACCGCCGCGCGGGCGCGACCAGCCACAACACACCCGCACCCGACCACGAACCAGCACCCAGTCCCTCAGGGGCGCGGGGCCGTATCGATCTGCGGCTACCGCCGCGCGGGCGCAAAACCACAACGGCGCCGCACTCACCCACCGACCGGCACCACGTCTTTCAGCGGCGCGGGGCCGTATCGATCTGCGGCTACCGCCGCGCGGGCGCGACCAGCCACAACACACCCGCACCCCGCCACGCACCCCCACCCCTCACCCCGACCCGGAAGCCAGCGCCACCGCCAACAGCATGAAAACAGCCCACCCGGCGATGGACAGCCACCCCAAAATAATCCCGGCCATGGCGTACCCATCACCCCCCTCACCGGTCCGGCTGATCTCCGACCGCGCGCTGTGCCCCAGAATCACCGCGGGAATCCCGGTCAACCCGAACGTCATGGTCGTCAGCACCCCGCACACCAACGCCCCCACGGCCTTCCCGTTGGTCGGCGGCGCCGGCATCGGCCGGAACGTCCGCGGCACATACCCCTGCGGCGGCGGCCCGAACTGCTGCACAGGCGCCGGCCCCTGCGGCAGATCCGAGACGATCAGCGTCAACTCCCCCACGGTCCGGGCCTGATACGCCCGAGCCACCCGCTTCTCCAGCTCGTCCGCCTGCAACCGCCCCTCACTGAACCCGGCCCGCAGCACATCCACCGCCCGCTCCCGGTCAGCGGTGGACGCCAGCATCCCCTGCTGCATCCCCGAAGGGCCCTGCGCCGGCTGCCACGGTTGCCACGGCGTCGGATACGACACGGGACCTCCCCCGGACGGCACTGCTTCGCTTCTTACCCTTATCATCCCCCAACGCCCGGCAGAGCCTCACGGTTCCACCACCACGCACCGGAAAACACAAGAGCGGCCACCCCGGAAAGAGTGACCGCTCTCGTGAACCTACCGCTTACTGGTTGTACGGACCGTAGTCGTAGTCCTCCAGCGGCACAGCCTGACCGGAGCCCGTGCCGAACGGCGAGTAGTCGATGTCGTCGTAGCCGACGGCCGAGTACATCGCGGCCTTGGCCTCCTCGGTCGGCTCCACCCGGATGTTGCGGTAGCGGGCGAGACCCGTACCGGCCGGGATGAGCTTACCGATGATGACGTTCTCCTTGAGGCCGACCAGCGAGTCGGACTTGGCGTTGATCGCCGCGTCCGTGAGGACTCGCGTCGTCTCCTGGAAGGACGCCGCCGACAGCCAGGACTCCGTGGCCAGCGAGGCCTTGGTGATACCCATGAGCTGCGGACGACCGGAGGCGGGGTGACCGCCTTCCTGGACCACACGCCGGTTCTCGACCTCGAACTTCGACCGCTCGACCAGCTCACCCGGCAGGAGTTCCGCGTCGCCGGACTCGATGATCGTCACCCGGCGCAGCATCTGCCGGATGATGATCTCGATGTGCTTGTCGTGGATCGACACGCCCTGCGAGTTGTACACCTTCTGGACCTCGCCGACCAGGTGGACCTGGACCGCGCGCTGACCGAGGATGCGCAGCACGTCATGCGGGTTCGTCGCGCCGACCGTGAGCTTCTGGCCCACCTCGACGTGCTCACCCTCACTGACCAGCAGACGAGCGCGCTTGGAGATCGGGAACGCCGTCTCCTCGCTGCCGTCGTCCGGCGTGATGACGATCTTCTTGGTCTTCTCGGTCTCCTCGATCCGCACGCGGCCCTGGGCCTCGGAGATCGGGGCGACACCCTTCGGGGTACGCGCCTCGAAGAGCTCGACGACACGCGGCAGACCCTGGGTGATGTCGTCACCGGCCACACCACCGGTGTGGAAGGTACGCATCGTCAGCTGGGTACCGGGCTCACCGATGGACTGGGCGGCGATGATGCCGACCGCCTCACCGATGTCGACCAGCTTGCCGGTGGCCAGGGAGCGGCCGTAGCACATGGCACAGGTGCCGACGTGCGACTCGCAGGTCAGGATCGAGCGGGTCTTGACCTCCTCGATGCCGTGCCGGACGAGCTCGTCGATGAGGACGTCGCCGAGGTCGGTGTTGGCCGGGGCCAGCACACGGCCGTCGACCGTGATGTCCTCGGCGAGCATCCGGGCGTAGACGGACGTCTCGACGTTCTCCGTCTTGCGCAGCACGCCGTCCTCGCCGCGCTCGGCGATGGCGAGCTTGAGGCCGCGGTCGGTGCCGCAGTCCTCCTCGCGGATGATGACGTCCTGCGAGACGTCCACCAGACGACGGGTCAGGTAACCCGAGTCGGCGGTACGCAGGGCGGTGTCCGCGAGACCCTTACGGGCACCGTGGGTGGAGATGAAGTACTCCAGCACGGACAGACCCTCACGGAACGACGCCTTGATGGGCCGCGGGATGGTCTCGTTCTTCGCGTTCGACACCAGACCGCGCATACCGGCGATCTGCCGCATCTGCATCATGTTTCCTCGGGCACCCGAGTCAACCATCATGAAGATGGGGTTCGTCTTGGGGAAGTTCGCGTTCATCGCCTCGGCGACCTCGTTGGTCGCCTGGGTCCAGATCTGGATGAGCTCCTGCGTGCGCTCTTCCTTGGTGATCAGACCGCGCTCGTACTGCTTCTGGACCTTCTCGTCCTTGGCCTCGTACCCGGCGACGATCTCCTTCTTCGCCTCGGGGACGACGACGTCCGAGATGGCGACGGTGACACCGGAGCGGGTCGCCCAGTGGAAGCCGGCCGCCTTCAGGTTGTCCAGCGTCGCGGCGACGATCACCTTGGGGTAGCGCTCGGCGAGGTCGTTGACGATCTCGGAGAGCTGCTTCTTGCCCACCGAGTAGTCGACGAACGGGTAGTCCTCGGGCAGCAGCTCGTTGAAGAGCGCGCGGCCCAGCGTGGTGCGCAGCCGGAAGCTGTCACCCTGCTGCCACTCCGGCTCGTCCTCTTCACGCGCCGGCGGCGTCCAGCCACGCGGCGGGATGGTGCCCACCGGGAAGCGGATGTCGACCGGCGACTGGAGCGCGAGCTCACCGGCGTCGAACGCCATGATCGCCTCGGGCACCGAGGAGAAGGAGCGGTCCTCGCCCTTGGTGTCGCGCAGCTCGCCGTCGGTGGTGAGGAAGAACAGACCGAGGACCATGTCCTGGGTCGGCATCGTCACCGGACGGCCGTCGGCGGGCTTGAGGATGTTGTTCGAGGACAGCATCAGGATGCGGGCCTCGGCCTGCGCCTCCGCGGAGAGCGGCAGGTGGACGGCCATCTGGTCACCGTCGAAGTCCGCGTTGAACGCGGTGCAGACGAGCGGGTGGATCTGGATGGCCTTGCCCTCGACGAGCTGCGGCTCGAAGGCCTGGATGCCGAGGCGGTGCAGGGTGGGCGCACGGTTCAGCAGCACCGGGTGCTCGGCGATGACCTCTTCGAGGACGTCGTACACGACGGTGCGGCCACGCTCGACCATCCGCTTCGCGGACTTGATGTTCTGCGCGTGGTTCAGGTCCACCAGGCGCTTCATCACGAACGGCTTGAAGAGCTCCAGCGCCATGGCCTTGGGCAGACCGCACTGGTGCAGCTTGAGCTGCGGGCCGACGACGATGACGGAACGCGCCGAGTAGTCGACTCGCTTGCCGAGCAGGTTCTGACGGAATCGACCCTGCTTGCCCTTCAGCATGTCGCTGAGGGACTTCAGCGGACGGTTGCCGGGGCCCGTGACCGGGCGACCGCGACGGCCGTTGTCGAAGAGGGCGTCGACCGCCTCCTGGAGCATGCGCTTCTCGTTGTTCACGATGATCTCGGGCGCACCGAGGTCGAGAAGCCGCTTCAGGCGGTTGTTGCGGTTGATGACACGGCGGTACAGGTCGTTCAGGTCGGAGGTCGCGAAGCGGCCACCGTCCAGCTGCACCATCGGACGCAGGTCCGGCGGGATGACCGGCACGCAGTCCAGCACCATGCCCTTGGGGCTGTTGCTGGTCTGGAGGAACGCGGAGACGACCTTGAGGCGCTTGAGCGCACGGGTCTTCTTCTGGCCCTTGCCGGTGCGGATGATCTCGCGGAGGCGCTCGGCCTCCTCTTCGAGGTCGAAGGACTCCAGGCGCTTCTGGAGCGCGGCGGCGCCCATCGAGCCGTCGAAGTAGGTGCCGAAGCGGTCGCGCAGCTCGCGGTAGAGGAGCTCGTCGCCCTCCAGGTCCTGGACCTTGAGGTTCTTGAACCGGGCCCAGACCTCGTCGAGGCGGTCGATCTCGCGCTGCGAGCGGTCGCGCAGCTGCTTCATCTCGCGCTCGGCGCCTTCGCGGACCTTGCGGCGGACGTCGGACTTGGCGCCCTCGGCCTCCAGCTCGGCCAGGTCGCCTTCCAGCTTCTTGGCGCGGGACTCCAGGTCGGCGTCGCGGCGGTTCTCGATCTGCTGGCGCTCGACCGAGACGTGCGCCTCCAGGGAGGGCAGGTCGCGGGTACGGCGCTCGTCGTCGACGTACGTGATCATGTACGCCGCGAAGTAGATGACCTTCTCCAGGTCCTTCGGGGCGAGGTCGAGCAGGTACCCGAGGCGCGACGGGACGCCCTTGAAGTACCAGATGTGGGTGACGGGGGCGGCCAGCTCGATGTGGCCCATCCGCTCACGGCGCACCTTGGCGCGGGTGACCTCGACGCCACAGCGCTCACAGATGATGCCCTTGAAGCGGACGCGCTTGTACTTGCCGCAGTAGCACTCCCAGTCCCGGGTGGGGCCGAAGATCTTCTCGCAGAAGAGCCCGTCCTTTTCCGGCTTCAGGGTGCGGTAGTTGATCGTCTCGGGCTTCTTGACCTCGCCGTGGCTCCACTGACGGATGTCGTCCGCGGTGGCCAGGCCGATCCGAAGCTCGTCGAAGAAGTTGACGTCGAGCACTATGCGTCAATCCCTCTCAGGGTTGTAAGTCATGGGGTCTGAAACGGGGGTCCTGGGGCCGGCCGGGTTCACGCGGAACCCGGCCGGACTCCCGTCAGACCTCTTCGACGCTGCTCGGCTCGCGCCGCGACAGGTCGATGCCGAGCTCTTCCGCAGCGCGGAAGACGTCCTCGTCGGTGTCGCGCATCTCGATGGACATGCCGTCCGAGGACAGCACCTCCACGTTGAGGCACAGGGACTGCATCTCCTTGATGAGCACCTTGAAGGACTCGGGGATGCCGGGCTCGGGGATGTTCTCGCCCTTGACGATGGCCTCGTAGACCTTCACGCGGCCGGTGACGTCGTCGGACTTGATGGTCAGCAGCTCCTGGAGGGCGTACGCGGCGCCGTAAGCCTCCAGCGCCCACACCTCCATCTCGCCGAATCGCTGGCCACCGAACTGGGCCTTACCACCCAGCGGCTGCTGGGTGATCATCGAGTACGGACCGGTCGAGCGGGCGTGCAGCTTGTCGTCGACCAGGTGGTGGAGCTTGAGGATGTACATGTACCCGATGGAGATCGGGTCCGGGAACGGCTCACCGGAGCGGCCGTCGAACAGCCTCGCCTTACCGGTCGGCTGCACCATGCGGTTGCCGTCGCGGTTCGGGATGGTGTGGTTCAGCAGACCCGCGAGCTCGTCCTCACGGGCACCGTCGAAGACCGGGGTGGCGACGTTGGTGCCGGCGGCGACCTGGTCGGCGCCGATCACCTGGAGGCGCTGCGCCCACTCCTCGCCGAGCCCGGAGACGTCCCAGCCGCGGCTGGCGAGCCAGCCGAGGTGGATCTCCAGGACCTGTCCCGGGTTCATTCGGGACGGCACACCCAGGGGGTTGAGGATGATGTCGACCGGGGTGCCGTCCTCCAGGAACGGCATGTCCTCGATCGGCAGGATCTTGGAGATGACACCCTTGTTGCCGTGCCGGCCGGCGAGCTTGTCACCGTCGGTGATCTTGCGCTTCTGCGCGACGTAGACGCGCACCAGCTGGTTGACGCCCGGGGGAAGCTCGTCCCCCTCCTCGCGGTCGAAGACGCGGACGCCGATGATCTTGCCGATCTCGCCGTGCGGCACCTTCAGCGAGGTGTCACGGACCTCACGGGCCTTCTCACCGAAGATCGCGCGCAGCAGCCGCTCCTCCGGCGTCAGCTCGGTCTCACCCTTGGGCGTGACCTTGCCGACCAGGATGTCACCGGCGACGACCTCGGCACCGATGCGGATGATGCCGCGCTCGTCGAGATCGGCGAGGACCTCCTCGGAGACGTTCGGGATGTCCCGGGTGATCTCCTCGGGGCCCAGCTTGGTGTCACGGGCGTCGACCTCGTGCTCCTCGATGTGGATCGAGGAGAGGACGTCGTCCTGGACGAGGCGCTGCGACAGGATGATCGCGTCCTCGTAGTTGTGGCCCTCCCACGGCATGAACGCGACGAGCAGGTTCTTGCCGAGCGCCATCTCGCCGTTCTCGGTGGCCGGACCGTCGGCCAGGACCTGGCCGGTGATGATCCGGTCGCCCTCGTCGACGATGACCTTCTGGTTGACCGAGGTGCCCTGGTTGGAGCGCGAGAACTTGTGCAGGCGGTACGTGATGTACGTGCCGTCGTCGTTCGCGGTGGTGATGTAGTCCGCGGAGACTTCCTGGACGACACCGGGCTTCTCGGCCTTGACGACGTCACCGGCGTCGACGGCGGAGCGGTACTCCATGCCGGTGCCGACGAGCGGGGCCTCGCTCTTGATGAGCGGGACGGCCTGGCGCATCATGTTCGCGCCCATGAGGGCACGGTTGGCGTCGTCGTGCTCAAGGAACGGGATCATCGCGGTCGCGACTGACACCATCTGGCGCGGCGAGACGTCCATGTAGTCGACGTCGTCACCGGCGATGTAGTCGATCTCGCCGCCACGACGGCGGACCAGCACGCGGTTCTCGGTGAACCGCATGTCGTCACCGAGGCCGGCGTTGGCCTGCGCGATGACGAACCGGTCCTCCTCGTCGGCGGTCAGGTAGTCGACGTCGTCGGTGACGACACCCTCGACGACCTTGCGGTACGGGGTCTCGACGAAACCGAACGCGTTGACGCGGCCGTAGGAGGCGAGCGAGCCGATCAGACCGATGTTCGGGCCTTCGGGGGTCTCGATCGGGCACATGCGGCCGTAGTGCGAGGGGTGCACGTCACGGACCTCGAAGCCGGCCCGCTCACGGGAGAGACCACCCGGGCCGAGGGCCGACAGACGGCGCTTGTGGGTGAGACCCGACAGCGGGTTGTTCTGGTCCATGAACTGCGACAGCTGGCTGGTGCCGAAGAACTCCTTGATGGAGGCGACGACCGGCCGGATGTTGATCAGGGTCTGCGGCGTGATCGCCTCGACGTCCTGGGTGGTCATGCGCTCGCGCACGACGCGCTCCATACGGGCGAGACCCGTACGGACCTGGTTCTGGATCAGCTCACCGACCGAACGCAGACGGCGGTTGCCGAAGTGGTCGATGTCGTCGGTCTCGACGACGATCGTCTGACCGCTGTCGCCGACCGTCTCGGTCTCGCCCGCGTGCAGCTTGACGAGGTACTTGATCGTCGCGATGACGTCCTCGACGGTCAGCACACCGGCGTCGAGCGGCGCGTCCGCGGCGAGCTTCTTGTTCACCTTGTAGCGGCCGACCTTCGCGAGGTCGTAGCGCTTCGGGTTGAAGTAGAGGTTCTCCAGCAGCGTCTGCGCGGCCTCACGGGTCGGCGGCTCGCCCGGACGCAGCTTGCGGTAGATGTCGAGCAGCGCGTCGTCCTGGCCCTGGGTGTGGTCCTTCTCCAGGGTGGCGCGCATGGACTCGTACTCGCCGAACTCCTCCAGGATCTGCTCGGTGGTGTAGCCGAGGGCCTTGAGGAGGACGGTCACGGACTGCTTGCGCTTGCGGTCGATGCGGACACCGACCATGTCGCGCTTGTCGATCTCCATCTCCAGCCAGGCACCCCGGGACGGGATGATCTTGGCGGAGAAGATGTCCTTGTCGGACGTCTTGTCGATGGAGGAGTCGAAGTAGACACCCGGCGAGCGCACGAGCTGCGACACGACGACACGCTCGGTGCCGTTGATGACGAAGGTGCCCTTGCCCGTCATGAGCGGGAAGTCGCCCATGAAGACCGTCTGGGACTTGATCTCGCCGGTCTCGTTGTTGGTGAACTCGGCGGTGACGAAGAGCGGCGCGGCGAACGTGAAGTCGCGCTCCTTGCACTCGTCGATGCTGTTCTTCGGCGGCTCGAAGCGGTGGTCGCGGAAGGTCAGCGACATCGACCCGGAGAAGTCCTCGATCGGGGAGATCTCCTCGAAGATCTCCTCCAGACCGGACTTGGTGGGGACGTCCTGACCCGACTCCAGAGCCGCCTCGACGCGACTCTGCCAGGCGGTGTTGCCGAGCAGCCAGTCGAAGCTCTCGGTCTGGAGCGCGAGCAGGTTCGGAACCTCAAGAGGCTCCCGGATCTTTGCAAAAGAGATGCGCAGCGGGGCAGTGCTGGCGGCGTTGTTCGTATTCGCGGTCGAGGCGGTGCGCGAGGCGGCCAAGAGGGGGTCCTTCCGAGGGCTCGGACTCACTACGCGCTTCCCGGCCCCTCCCCCGCGCACAAACGACGAAAGTCCCAGCTCAGGGCCGTTTCAGTCGCTGATGCTCAAGTGAGGGCAGACCCCTGGTGACGGGCAGGGGATAGCTAACAGGCAGCGCAAAGGGACAGTGTAGCCACTTGGCACACTGATGTCCAGCCCCGATTTTCAACAGCCCTCGTCGTCACTCACAGTCCTCGGCGCGCTGCCTTCAACGCACGGTCATCCTGCCCTCTTCGCCGTCGATCCATGCCTCGGATTCGGATCGTTGTGACGACGCGTCCTGAGAATTGCGCGCTGCGTGCTGTTCGTCAAGAGCCCCCCGCCCGAACAGAGGGTGTCCGCAGACACGACGAAGATCACCATACCCCCCGTGAACAGGGGTTCAAGGCAACCGTGGCCGCGCTCCCAGGAACGCCGAAGAGCGACCACCCGGATGGATGATCGCTCTTCGCGGTGCTCGCGTTACAGCCCCTGGAGGCCGTTTTTCACGGGCATCTCAGACCTGGAAGGTCTTACTTGACCTCGACCGAGGCGCCGGCACCCTCAAGGGCTTCCTTCGCCTTGTCAGCGGCTTCCTTGTTGACCTTCTCGACGACGGCCTTCGGCGCACCGTCGACCAGGTCCTTGGCCTCCTTGAGGCCCAGGGAGGTGAGCTCGCGCACGACCTTGATGACCTGGATCTTCTTGTCGCCGGCACCGGTGAGGATGACGTCGAACTCGTCCTTCTCCTCGACGGCCTCAGCGGCGCCGCCGGCCACGCCACCCGCGACGACGACCGGGGCGGCCGCGGCGGCGGTGACGTCGAACTTCTCCTCGAACGCCTTCACGAACTCGGAGAGCTGGATCAGGGTCATGCCCTCGAACTCGGCAAGCAGTTCGTCCTGGGTGAGCGCCATGGTGGCTGCTCCTTCCACTTCTAGATCGGCAGGTGCCGGATGTATGTGTCTGGCGGGCGTTCGGCCCGCTACGACCGTCGTGCTGCGGCGGAGCGCTACGCGGCGGTCATGATGCGAGCCGAGTTACTCGGCACCGCCCTGCTCTTCGTGCTTGGCGCGCAGCGCGTCCACGGTGCGGACGAGCTTCGACGGCAGCGCCTGGAAGAGGGAGGCAGCCTGGGACTGCTTGCCCTTCATGGCACCGGCCAGCTTGGAGAGCAGAACCTCGCGGGACTCAAGGTCCGCAAGCTTCTTGATCTCGTCGGCGGACAGCGCCTTGCCGTCAAGGACACCGCCCTTGATGACGAGGTTCGGGTTGTCCTTGGCGAAGTCACGAAGACCCTTCGCCGACGTCACCGGGTCACCGGTGATGAAGGCGACCGCCGTCGGACCGTTGAACAGGTCGTCGAGCGTCGAGATCCCGGCCTCGTTGGCCGCAATCTTGGTCAGCGTGTTCTTCACCACGGCGTACTGGGCGTCGTCACCGAGCGAACGGCGCAGCGTCTTGAGCTGCGCCACGGTGAGACCCCGGTACTCGGTCAGCACAGCGGCGTTCGAGCTACGGAACTGGTCCGCGAGCTCAGCTACCGCGGCAGCCTTGTCGGGCCTTGCCATGAGCGTGGCCTCCTTCCGGGTGATGAGACCGCTCGGAAGGGGCTGGGGAAAACGAAACGCCCCGGCGCAGGCGCACGGGGCGTAGCTCTACCGGACCAGATCCGTGGGCGGACCGAATCCAGGAGCAACTTCCACAGTCACCTGCGCGGGTCGTCCGCAATCAGCGGATCCTTCGGCCACCGCACGCCCTGACGGACACACGGCAACGACCAGCGGTCTTTGGCTTCCCTGCGAGAGTACGCGACCGGATCGCCACGGGGCAAATCCGGTCGTACGACGATCAGGAGCGACCTCGGCTCAGGCAGCCGGGACGCCCCCCGACTCCTTGCCGAGGCCCTTGAGCATCTCGGCCAGGTCGAAGACCTCGGCTGCGGGCGGCGCCGTGACCTGGGCCTTCGCTCCGTAGTCCGAGTACTTCATGCCGACCTTGAGGGCGCCCTTGGGGGAATCCATGACCATGTCCATCCGGACCGGCAGGTCGTCCTTGTTGACCCAGACGTCGATGTCGTAGCCCTTGACGCCGGACTTCTCGATGGCGTCCAGCATCTTCTTGCGGTCCGCGGAGTCCATCACGTCCAGCGACTTGTTCGCCGCCAGGGCCTCCTTGACCGTCAGCGTGCCCTTGTAGTGGTCCGCTTCGGTGCCGTCGACCTTCTCGCTGCCGATGTGCTTGAGGTTCGGCGAGTCGAGGAGCAGGGCTATCTGCTGGCGGGGGTCCTGGTTCATCTCGTCCAGGCCGGGAGTCAACTGCTTCTGGAGCGCCTTGTCCCCGGTGGCCTCGGCCGCCGCCTTCAGGTCGAGCTTCATCCACCGCTTGCCGTCCATCTCGGCGGCGGCCTTCGCGCCCATGTCCATGTACATGACGTTGTCGCGCATGATCGTGCGCACGCTCTCCGGCCCGCCCGGCTGGGCGGCGAGCGCGGAGCCCTTCACCGTCATGTCCATCACGGTCGGGTCCCAGCCCATGACGCCGGTCATCGTCACGTCGCCGCCGATCCCGGCGCTCTTCGGCATGGTCATCGTCATGCTGACCTTGGCCGACTTCGCGTCCGCCGTCTTCTTGAACGACGCCGTCAGCACCTGCGCGGCCGTCCGCTCCACGGTGTCCGAGCCGTTCCCGCAGGCCACGGCGCCGGTCAGGACCAGAGCGGTCACTCCAGCGGCGGCGGTCTTCCTTCGGACGTTCACAAATCCCCCCACAATCCTCAGGGGCCTCCCCCGGCTCCCCCGTATTTGGTTTATCCGTGAAGAACCATAGCCCGAGGCTCCCTTTACTGTCCCCGACGTTTTCAGCTGCGCGAGAGTTCCCGCACCAGCTCCGAGAACTCCGCCGTGTCCGCCGCCGCCGGCCGCCGCGCGGCCACCTTCGTGCCGTACTCGCTGTAGTACGCGGTCTGGCTGTACGCCCCGTTCGCGGTGACGCCCCTCTCCACCTTCTTCACCAGCAGGTTCCGCTCGTCCACCCAGACGTCCACCCGCTCGGTCGTCACGTTCGACGCGTCCGAGTCCACGGACCCCGAGTAGTGCGTCGTCCGGCGCCCCCGCACGGTCTCCCGGCCCACCTCACGCACGTCCTTCGAGTCCAGCAGCAGCTTCACCGACCGGTTCGGCGCCGTGTGCCGCAGCTGGTCCTGGATGTAGCTCCCGGCGCCTCCCGGGAGCCGCGCCAGGTCGTCGTACCCGTACCGCACCCAGTGCCGTCCCCCGACCTGCGCGGCGAGCCGGGTGCCGAGGCGGGCGTAGTAGGCGTCCGGCAGGTAGCGGGCCTCGGTGGAGGGGGTGCCGGCCGCTCGCATGGTCTTCGCGACGCTGCCGCCGGTGTAGGTGAGGACCAGCGTCCCCGTCAGGCCGCCGGACCAGGAGACGGCGCCCTCGGCCGTCAGGGACATCAGCTCGCCCATCTCCGTGCTCGACTCGACCCGCGCGGAGTGCGCCTCCCGGGTGGAGCGCTCGGCGCCGCGCAGGGCCGTCAGCGGTCCGGGCGCCCGGGAGCCGTCGCCGGACTGCGTACAGGCGACCGTCCCCACCAGCACCGCCACCGCCGCCGCCCAGATCCCCGCCCGCTTCATTCCCGCACGGTAACCCAGCTTCCGCGCGCCGAAAAAGGGAACGGGCCCCACACCCTGAGGTGTGGGGCCCGTCGCCGGTCACGAGGTGAGCGGTGAGGCTCAGAGCGCGGCCGGGTCCTCCTCGACGAGGAGGTTGCGAGTGCGGTTCGGGTCGAGCTGAATGCCGGGGCCGATCGTGGTGCTGATCGCGGCCTTCTTGATGTAACGACCCTTCGCGGCGGACGGCTTGAGACGCGTGATCTCTTCCAGCGCCGCGGCGTAGTTCTCCACCAGCTTCTCGTCCTCGAAGGACGTCTTGCCGATGATGAAGTGCAGGTTCGAGTGCTTGTCGACGCGGAACTCGATCTTGCCGCCCTTGATGTCCGTGACGGCCTTGGCCACGTCCGGGGTGACGGTGCCGGTCTTCGGGTTCGGCATCAGACCACGCGGACCGAGCACGCGGCCGAGGCGGCCGACCTTGCCCATGAGGTCCGGGGTGGCGACGACGGCGTCGAAGTCCAGGCGGCCCTTGGCAACCTCGTCGATCAGTTCGTCGGAGCCGACGATGTCGGCGCCCGCGGCTTCCGCGGCAGCTGCACGGTCACCGGTCGCGAAGACCAGGACCCGGGCGGTCTTACCGGTGCCGTGCGGCAGGTTCACGGTGCCACGGACCATCTGGTCGGCCTTGCGCGGGTCGACACCCAGGCGGAAGGCGACCTCGACGGTTCCGTCGAACTTCGAGGTGGAGGTCTCCTTGGCGAGACGGACGGCTTCGAGCGGGGCGTACAGCTTCTCCCGGTCGACCTTGGCGTCCGCAGCGCGAAGGGCCTTGCTGCGCTTGCTCATTACTGCTCCTGTGAGGTTCTGGAGTCGTGGTCAGGGCCGAGCAGGCCCTCCCACTGAACTGCTCGGGAAGGGGGGTGGGACTCAGCCCTCGACGACGACGCCCATGGAACGCGCGGTACCGGCGATGATCTTCGCCGCGGCGTCCAGGTCGTTCGCGTTCAGGTCGGGGAGCTTGGTCGTGGCGATCTCGCGGACCTGCGCCTCGGTGATCTTGGCGACCTTGGTCTTGTGCGGCTCGCCGGAGCCCTTCTCGATGCCCGCGGCCTTGAGGATCATCTTGGCGGCCGGCGGCGTCTTGGTCACGAAGGTGAAGGAACGGTCCTCGTAGACCGTGATCTCCACCGGGATGACCCAGCCACGCTGCGACTCGGTCGCGGCGTTGTACGCCTTGCAGAACTCCATGATGTTGACGCCGTGCTGACCGAGCGCGGGGCCGACCGGCGGGGCGGGGTTCGCCGCACCGGCGTTGATCTGGAGCTTGATGAGCCCCGTGACCTTCTTCTTCTTGGGAGGCATAGCTCTCCGGGTCCTTTCGATTCGGGTCCTGCCCGCCTCCGGGAATCACCCGGACGCAGGCATACCGCACAACGATAGCGGGTATAGGTGTGCGGCCAAAAACCGAGCAGGTCAGACAAGCCACGAGGGCCTGCCTGACCTGCTCGGAAGCGTTTGTTCCAGAAGGAGCTAGTTCTTCTGGATCTGGTCGAAGGACAGCTCGACGGGCGTCTCGCGCCCGAAGATCTCCACGAGCCCCTTGACCTTCTTGGAGTCGGCGTTGATCTCGTTGATCGTGGCCTGGAGGGTCGCGAACGGACCGTCCGTCACCGTCACCGAGTCGCCCACCTCGAAGTCCAGCACCTGGACCTCGACCTTGCGCGACGGCGCCGGCTTGCCCTCGGCCTCGGCCGCCTCACGGGCCGCCTTCTCCTCCGCCTCGGGCGCGAGCATCTTGACGATCTCGTCCAGCGTCAGCGGGTAGGGGTCGTAGGCGTTGCCGACGAAGCCGGTGACACCGGGGGTGTTGCGGACGACACCCCAGGACTCGTTGGTGAGGTCCATCCGGACGAGGACGTAGCCCGGGAGCTTGTTCTGCCGGACCGTCTTACGCTCGCCGTTCTTGATCTGGGCGACCTCTTCCTGAGGCACCTCGGCCTGGAAGATGAAGTCCTCGACGTTGAGCGAGACGGCGCGCTGCTCCAGGTTGGTCTTCACGCGGTTCTCGTACCCGGCGTAGGTGTGGATGACGTACCACTCGCCGGGGAGGGTGCGGAGCTCCTCGCGGAGGGCCTCGACCGGGTCGACGGGCTCGGCCGGCTCGGCCTCTTCCTCGGCGTCGGCCTCTTCGTCGTCCTCGGACTCGTCCTCTTCGGAGTCATCCTCTTCTTCGGACTCTTCGAGGTGGACGGCGTCCTCTTCGGCGGGCTCGCCCGCCTCGGCGTCGGCAGCCTCGACCTCGTCCAGGTCCTCGTCCGCGCCCTCGACGATGTCGAGCTCGTCGTCGAGGGACTCGACGGTCTCGGCAGCTTCGCGGTCGTCGTTCAGGTTCTGGTCAGACACGTGGCTGCTTCTTCCTGGGTTGCATAGGGGTGGAACATGCGAAAGGGGCGCCGGTTTCCTCGGCGCCCTTCGCTGGTCGGCATCAGCCGAAGACGTACTTGGCGGCGTGGCTGAGGCCGTAGTCGATCACCGTGACCAGACCGATCATGATGACCACGAAGACGATCACCACAGTGGTGTAGGTGGTGAGCTGGTTGCGCGTCGGCCAGACTACCTTGCGCAGCTCGGCGACGATCTGGCGGTAGAAGAGGGCCAGACGCTTCAGCGGGCCTCTCTTGGCCCGCTTGCCGCCCTTGCGGGTCTTCTTCTTGCTCTCAGGCGCTTCGTCCTGGGCATCAGGCGTATCGATGGAGCCCACGGCATCCGCCATTCGTCCTCACCTGTTCCCGGGTCGTGGCCGTGCCGCGCCCGGTCTGAGCCGCACGACGGTGCAGTGCTGTATGTACCTGCGCACACATTCCGATTTCGGAAGTGTGAAGCAGGGCCGGAGGGACTTGAACCCCCAACCGCTGGTTTTGGAGACCAGTGCTCTACCAATTGAGCTACGACCCTTTGTCTGCTCCTCAACCTACCGTATCCAGCCGGGTGCTTGGTGTGCACCGACTTCGGCACGGCTGTTGAGGGCCAACGACGGATGAGTGTACGTGCTCAGGGGCCGTGCGTCGAACGCGAAGCGCTCTTGATCGGATTCAGTCTGATGTTCCGTCGGTTCACACCGGCGCCATCCCGGGTTGACCAGTCCGTGAAACCGGTATGCCTCCGGTGTTCCGGGTCTGAAAACATGTGCCGCATGAGCGCTGCAACCTCTCCCACCGAACGCCGGGTCTCGGCCCGCATCGGCGCGATCTCCGAGTCCGCGACCCTCGCCGTGGACGCCAAGGCGAAGGCCCTGAAGGCCGCCGGGCGTCCGGTGATCGGTTTCGGCGCGGGTGAGCCCGACTTCCCGACGCCCGACTACATCGTCGAAGCGGCCGTCGAGGCGTGCAAGAACCCGAAGTACCACCGGTACACCCCGGCGGGCGGCCTGCCCGAGCTGAAGGCCGCGATCGCCGCGAAGACCCTGCGCGACTCCGGCTACGAGGTGGACGCCTCGCAGGTCCTCGTGACCAACGGCGGCAAGCAGGCCATCTACGAGGCGTTCGCCGCGATCCTCGACCCGGGTGACGAGGTCATCGTCCCGGCCCCGTACTGGACGACCTACCCGGAGTCGATCCGGCTGGCCGGCGGTGTCCCGGTGGAGGTCGTCGCCGACGAGACGACCGGCTACCGCGTCTCCGTCGAGCAGCTGGAGGCGGCCCGGACCGCGAACACGAAGGTCCTGCTCTTCGTCTCCCCCTCGAACCCGACCGGCGCGGTGTACTCCCGCGAGCAGGTCGAGGAGATCGGCCGCTGGGCCGCCGAGCACGGGCTGTGGGTGCTGACGGACGAGATCTACGAGCACCTCGTGTACGGCGACGCCGAGTTCCATTCCCTCCCGGTCGTCGTCCCGGAGCTGGCCGACAAGACCATCGTCGTCAACGGCGTCGCCAAGACGTACGCCATGACCGGCTGGCGGGTCGGCTGGGTCATCGGGCCCAAGGACGTCGTCAAGGCCGCGACGAACCTCCAGTCGCACGCCACGTCCAACGTCTCCAATGTCGCCCAGGTGGCCGCGCTCGCGGCGGTCTCCGGGGACCTGTCGGCCGTCGACGAGATGAAGGTCGCGTTCGACCGGCGGCGCCGGACCATCGTGCGGATGCTCAACGAGATCGACGGCGTGTTCTGCCCGGAGCCCGAGGGCGCGTTCTACGCGTACCCGTCGGTGAAGGAGCTGCTCGGCAAGGAGATCCGCGGCAAGCGCCCCGCCACCTCGGTGGAGCTGGCCGAGCTGATCCTGGAGGAGGCCGAGGTCGCGGTCGTCCCCGGTGAGGCGTTCGGGACGCCGGGGTACCTGCGGCTGTCGTACGCGCTGGGGGACGAAGACCTGGTCGAGGGTGTCTCGCGGGTGCAGAAGCTGCTGGGCGAGGCGAAGTAGGGCGTTGCCCGTGCGGGCCAGGTCACTCGTTCTGAGTGGGCTGGCCCGTTTTTTTGTGCGAGCAAACCCACGTTCAGGGAACCGACTACCCGCCTCTCACCCGCATACGGCAGTATCGGCCAATGGCGCATGTACGTGATCTCTCTCAACTCCCCAAGGCCCATCTGCACCTGCACTTCACCGGTTCGATGCGGCCCGCGACCGTCCTGGAGCTGGCCGACAAGTACGGCGTGCGGCTGCCGGAGGCCCTCACCGAGGCGCTGACCAGCGGGGAGCCGCCGCAGCTGAGGGCGACGGACGAGCGGGGCTGGTTCCGCTTCCAGCGGCTGTACGACGCGGCGCGCTCGTGCCTGCGGGAGCCCGACGACATCCGGCGGCTGGTGCGGGAGGCCGCCGAGGAGGACGTCCGGGACGGCTCCGGGTGGCTGGAGATCCAGGTCGACCCGACGTCGTACGCGCCCCGGCTGGGCGGGCTGATCCCGGCGCTGGAGATCATCCTCGACGCGGTGGAGACGACGGCTCGCGACACCGGGCTCGGGATGCGGGTGCTGGTCGCGGCGAACCGGATGAAGCACCCGCTGGACGCGCGGACGCTGGCCCGGCTGGCCGTCCGGTACGCCGACCACGGTGTCGTCGGCTTCGGGCTCTCCAACGACGAGCGGCGCGGGATGGCCCGGGACTTCGACCGGGCGTTCGCGATCGCCCGCGAGGGCGGGCTGCTGGCGGCGCCACACGGCGGTGAGCTGACCGGCCCCTCCTCCGTCCGCGACTGCCTGGACGACCTCCACGCCTCCCGGATCGGCCACGGCGTCCGCGCGGCCGAGGACCCCCGCCTGCTGAAGCGGCTCGCGGAGCGGGGCATCACCTGCGAGGTCTGCCCGGCGTCCAACGTTGCCCTCGGCGTCTACGAGAAGCCCGAGGACGTCCCGCTGCGGACCCTGTACGACGCCGGCGTCCCCATGGCCCTCGGCGCCGACGACCCCCTCCTCTTCGGCTCCCGCCTCGCCGCACAGTACGAGATCGCCCGCCTGCACCACGGCTTCACGGACGAGGAACTGGCGGAGCTGGCCCGGCAGTCGATCCGGGGGTCGGCCGCGCCGGAGGACGTCAGGGTGAAGCTGCTGGCGGGGGTCGACGACTGGATCGGGAGCCCGGTCGTCTGAAGTGGGCGTAAGGGGGATACGCCTGGAAGCAGATGCCGATCTCGGGTTCGCGGTCGCCTCTCGATCCGAGGATGTGCGTCATGCAGACCGGTTTCCCCTGGGCCACGCCCTTCTGCCGGGGTCCCCAGCCGGCCGTGTAGGCGAACTCGGTCGCCATCTCGGCGAAGGCGTCCCTGCCGCCGGTCAGGATGCACGTCCGCGCGTGCGTGACCTGTCTCAGCTCCGGTTCCCGCCGTGACCGGTACGACCGTTCCGCGTCCCGCGCGGTGCGCCGCTCGTCGGTCCGGACGGTCAGCGGGGTGCCCTGCCGCAGCTTTCGGCGCAGGTCGGGCCAGCCGGAGGGGCGCAGGCCGTAGGAGTCGGGGATCAGCAGGAGGTCCACCGGTTCGCCCGTTCCCCAGTTCGGCGGAACGCCTTCCCGCAGGGGGATGTGGACGATCGTGTGCCGGGAGTAGGCGGCGAAGGAGAACAGGCCCGCGAGCTGGTTCAGCCCGTCGTGGTCTCCGCAGAGCACTCCGTAGGGGTCCGGGGCGTACAGCGAGGTGTGCCGCAGGGGGGTGCGGGGGCGGACCACTCGATGGGTGTGCGGGCCGGTGCGGGGGCGGAACTCGGTGAGTCTCAGGCGCATAGGGGGTGCCTCATGCGGCCAGGGTCACGGTTCGACCGGGGGCTGTGCAACGGGAATTCCGTTGGCGGGGGCGGGAGTTGGGGCGGGTTGCGTGATGCCTGTCAGGAGCGTGCGAGCCAGGCGTGCGGCGAACGTCGCCGTGTCGGGGCGGGTGTCGACGGCTTCGTAGGCGAAGGCGCGCTGCGCGCAGGCGCCGAGGAGGAGGGAGGCGGCGGCGAAGGTGTCGGCGGTGGGGGCGATGCGGCCGAGGGCCTGTTCGGCGCGGAGGTAGGCGGCGAGGAGGTCGATGGGGACGTGCGGGCCGGCGCCCTTCTCGCGCATCACCGCGTCGTGCCGTCGCTTGAGGCTGTTCTCGGCGTAGAGGGACGCGGCGATCGGGAAGCTCTCGTCGTAGAAGAGGGCCGCCTGGTGGGCGATCTCGGTGAGGTTCTCCTCCAGCGTGCCCCGGCCGGGCTCCGCGGCGAGGCTGCCGAGGAGGGGGGTCAGCTTCGGGAGGCGTTCCATGAGGACCTGGACGAACAGGTCCTCCTTGCTGTCGAAGTGCTTGTAGAGGGCCGCTTCGGAGCACCCGGCCGCCTTGGCGATCTCCTTGGTGGTGGTCCGGCCGAGACCGACCGTCCGCATCAGGTCGTGGGCGGCGTCGAGGATGCGTGCTCGGGTGGGCCTGGGTTCCATGGGGCTCCGTTCGGCTTAGGGACTTGACGGGTGAGTGATTGCTTACCCACTCTAGAAGAAGGCAAGGTGAGTGAGTACTCACTCACCTCTTCTTCCGCTGGGAGTCCGTCATGAAACTCACCGTCCTGGGAGCCACCGGAGGCATCGGCACGGAACTCGTCCGCCAGGCCCTCGACGCGGGCCACGACGTCACCGCCGTCGTCCGCGACCCCGCCCGGCTGACCGTCACCGGCGCCCGTCTGGAGGTCTTCCGCGCCGACCTCACCGACCCCGGGGCCCTGCGCCCCGCGCTGGCCGGCAGCGACGCCGTCCTCTCCGGCCTCGGCGCCCGCACCCGCAAGGACGCCGGCATCACCACCCGCCTGACCCGCACGGCTCTGTCCGCCATGGAGGCGGCCGGCGTCCGGCGCCTGGTCCTGGTCACCGCCGCTCCCGTGGGGCCCGCCCCGGAGAACGACGGGCTGCTGGACCGGGCCGTCCGGGGCCTGGTCTCCGCGGCCCTCAAGGACATCTACACCGACCTGCGCCAGACCGAGGCGGAGGTCGCCCGCAGCGCGACCGACTGGACGTTCGTCCGCCCGCCCCGCCTCCAGGACAAGCCCGTCACGGGCGTCTACCGCCAGGTGATCGGGGGGTTCCCGCGCGCGGGGCGGTTCATGGGGCGGGCGGACGTGGCGCACGCAATGCTGGGGATGGTGGGGGAGGCGGGGACGGTGAAGCAGGGGGTGGGGGTGGCGTACTGAAGGGGGGGTACCCCTGTCTCCCTACAAGCTCACGCCCACCATCACCGGCTCGTTCACCAGCCGTACGCCGAACGCCTGCTCCACGCCGGTGACGACCTCGCGGGCCAGGGCGAGGAGGTCCTCGGTGGTGGCGGTGCCTCGGTTGGTGAGGGCGAGGGTGTGCTTGGTGGAGAGGCGGGCGGGGCCGGTGCCGTAGCCCTTGGTGAAGCCGGCCTTGTCGATGAGCCAGGCCGCGGACGTCTTGGTGTGGCCCTCCCCCGCCGGGTAGGCGGGCGGTTCGGTGCCCTCCCCGAGCCGCTCCCCCACGCGCGCGTGGAACGCGGCGAACTCGGCGTCCGTGAGGATCGGGTTGGTGAAGAACGACCCGGCGGACCAGGTGTCGTGGTCCTCGGCGTCCAGCACCATCCCCTTGCCCGCGCGGAGCTTCAGCACCGTCTCCCGCGCGGCGTCGAGCGCGACCCGCTCCCCCACCTCGACACCGAGCGCCCGCGCGGTCTCCACGTACTTCACGGGCGCCGACATCCCGCCCGCGTCCTCCAGCCCGAACCGGACGCGCAGGACGACGTACCGCGCGGGGTCGTCCTTGAAGCGGCTGTGCCGGTAGGAGAAGGCGCACTCGGCGCCCGACAGCGTGACCGTCTCCCCCGCGCGCCGGTCGTAGGCGACGACCTCGGTGATCGTCGAGGCGACCTCCTGGCCGTACGCCCCGACGTTCTGGATCGGCGTCGCACCCGCTGAGCCCGGGATCCCGGCGAGGCACTCGATCCCGGCGAGCCCGGCCTCCACCGCGCGGGCGACGGCGTCGGTCCACACCTCGCCCGCGGCCAGCTCCAGCGTCGTCCCGCTCAGCTCCACGCCGCGCGTGGCGATCCGCAGGGCCGTGCCCTCGAAGCCCTTGTCGCCGACGACGAGGTTGGAGCCGCCGCCGACGATCAGCAGCGGCGTCCCGGCGGCGTCCGCCTCGCGCACGGCCTCGATCACCTCGGCGTCGGTGGTCGCGGTCACCAGGCGGGAGGCGGGGCCGCCGAGCCGGAACGTGGTCAGCGGGGCGAGCGGGGCGTCCTGAAGTTCGAGCACGCGGCCAAGCCTACGAGACGGCACTGACAACGCCGGGCGGCTCGTGCCCATGTGTAAGGGGCGCCTCGCAATGGAGAACGCCCCTTACATCGTCGTACGCGCGCGTGCCGGTGTCGCGGGTTGTGTGCCTCAGGCCAGGCGGACGACCGCCCGGGACATGCCCAGGACCTTCAGGCCGGCGCTCATGACGGTGAGGTCGACGCGGACGGTGTTGTCGTCGAGCTTGGCGCCGACCTTGGCGGTGACCTCGATGAGGGCGCCCTCGTCGTCATTCGGGACGACGACCGGCTTGGTGAAGCGGACGCCGTAGTCGACGATCGCGCCGGGGTCGCCGGTCCAGTCGGTGACGACGCGGACCGCCTCGGCCATGGTGAACATGCCGTGCGCGATGACGTCCGGGAGGCCGACCTCCTTGGCGAACTTCTCGTTCCAGTGGATCGGGTTGAAGTCGCCGGAGGCGCCCGCGTAGCGCACGAGCGTGGCGCGGGTCACGGGGAAGGAGCGGGCGGGCAGCTCGGTGCCGACCTCGACGTCGTCGTAGGAGATCTTCGCCGTCATGGGATTCCTCACGCCTCCTCGGCGACCGCGCGGGCCACGAGCTTGGTCCAGGCGGTCACGACGTGCTCTCCGGCCTCGTCGAAGACCTCGCCGCGGATGTCCAGGATGTCGTTGCCGGCCATCGACTTGATGTTCTCGATGGTGCTGACGACGCTCAGCCGGTCGCCCGCGCGCACGGGGCGGACGTAGGCGAACTTCTGGTCGCCGTGCACGACGCGGCTGTAGTCGAGGCCCAGCTGCGGGTCCTCGATGACCTGGCCCGCGGCCTTGAAGGTGATGGAGAACACGAAGGTCGGCGGGGCGATCACGTCGGGGTGGCCGAGCGCCTTCGCGGCCTCGGGGTCCGTGTACGCGGGGTGGTCGTCACCGACCGCCACGGCGAACTCGCGGATCTTCTCCCGGCCCACCTCGTAGGGCGCGGTGGGCGGGTAACTCCGCCCCACGAAGGACTGGTCGAGCGCCATGGCCCCGGCACCTCTCTCGTTGTTCTACTGACCGGTACTGCCTGCGTGAACGACATGAGGCCGCCCCCGATCTCTCGGGGACGGCCTCATGTACGAGCCTGATTCAGCGCGTTTCGCGGTGCGCAGTGTGCGCGTTGCAGCGCGGGCAGTGCTTCTTCATCTCCAGTCGGTCCGGGTTGTTACGCCGGTTCTTCTTGGTGATGTAGTTCCGCTCCTTGCACTCCACGCAGGCCAGCGTGATCTTCGGGCGGACGTCGGTGGCAGCCACGTGAGTGCTCCTTGACGGACGGATGGGATAGTTGAACGCATAAAAGAGTAGCCGACTGGAGGACCGACCCCACAATCGGCTACTGCTCGTAGCGGTGACCGGACTTGAACCGGTGACACAGCGATTATGAGCCGCTTGCTCTACCGACTGAGCTACACCGCTGTGATGAGATCTGTTCCCGCCATGCAGCGGGAACTTCTCTCACCAGAGCCCCAATACGGAATCGAACCGTAGACCTTCTCCTTACCATGGAGACGCTCTACCGACTGAGCTATTGGGGCGAGCGAGGAAGACATTACACGCTCCTCGGGCGTTCACCCAAATCCGTTGTCCAGCCCTGTGCGGGCCCGGATTCAGGCCTCTCACAGGGGCCCCGAAGGCCCCTGTGCCACGACGGACCACACCGGTACGACTATTCCGTCCCTCGCTGACACCGTCGTACGGCCGCCCTAGGCTCGACTCACTCTGTGTGATCTTCCCGCCCCCGGACCGGGGGTCCCTTCGTCGTCCCCGAACCTCTGGAGCGCGATGACCGACAGTCAGCCGCAGCCGTCCCCGTCGCCGTCCTCCGGTGGCCGGCAGGACCCGTCGGCCCTCCTGCTGTGCGGGGCCAGGCTCACCGACGGCAGGACCGTGGACGTACGGCTCGGGGGCGGGCGGATCGAGGCGGTCGGCACGGCGGGCAGCCTGGCCGTGGCGCCCAC